>NZ_JADDYG010000829.1:0-265 GCF_015163535.1 Vibrio sp. OPT46
AGCGAGACTAAGAATCTGCTAACAGAAGACGCCTATTCTTTCCAACTCACCTTCACCACCGCACAACCGGGACGATAGGTTCTGAATCACCTCGTTTCTCGCTGTTCAGAATGACGGTGACTTAGACAACATCTAGACCAAAAGCTCTCGTCATTCTAGCGAGATCCAGCGAGACTAAGAATCTGCTAACAGAAGACGCCTATTCTTTCCAACTCACCTTCACCACCGCACAACCGGGACGATAGGTTCTGAATCACCTCGTTTC
>NZ_JADDYG010000830.1:0-415 GCF_015163535.1 Vibrio sp. OPT46
AAAAAGACATCAAGCCAGTTAATGATGCAATTAGAACACACAAAAACTAGCTTATGGCTCTGTATTTAAAATTAAGTTGTAAATTTATAACCAACTTTTAAAGTAAAAGTAGTTTTTTTCACCAATGGCGAGTAAAAACGCCTAAAATTACGTAAAAATGGTACAAAAACACGGATTTCACTTACATAAAAAGGGGTTACGATAATTATTTTGACGTAAAGTTAGAACAAAACTCGGACTGTAAACAGTCACTCCTATAGCTTATGCTACCAAGCTGCGAAAATTCAGAGTATTACCGATATAATCACAGTAGAAGGTCTTGCTGCTTTACTCGTAAAAGTAAAACTGCAAGCCTGTTCATTGCAGGTTAGAAGAGTTTGTGACGACGCTGGATGACGTATGAATAGTAAGAACA
>NZ_JADDYG010000831.1:0-326 GCF_015163535.1 Vibrio sp. OPT46
AATGGCAATGTAACAGAATGCTCTAAAATGCTGTTTATTCACCGGAACACTCTGCGCTATCGGTTAGAGAAAATCACCGAGATAACAGGGCTACCAACTACCAATTTTGTGGGGTTAGCGGAGCTTTATATTGCGACTCGGCTCTCAAAAATGTCGTGATATTGTGCATCTGCACAATACGCGTCATTTTTTGACCACATCATTTGTCACTCCGCCTAAAGGAATTCTAAAGCAAACGATTAATAATTCATGCGTCCCTACATGTTGAGTGAGCCAACACGGACTCGCTCAGCAAAATAAGAATAAATGGAGTTATCATGAACCTT
>NZ_JADDYG010000832.1:0-260 GCF_015163535.1 Vibrio sp. OPT46
TGACCGAAAACATCGCTAGATAACGAACTTGGCGTGAAAGGATAACCTTGATGAATCTGATTTAACTCATCCTTGAGCTCATAGATGGATTTACTGCCATCTTCTTTACTGTACCGAGACTTTTCAAGTTGACTGTTGATTTGCCTTGCTATCGAAAGTAACGTGGAGTGCTTGCTTGACTGAATATCTAAGGCAAGAACTTCTATTTTATGTGAGTCAGGGTAGTAGGTTTTTGCTTTATCAAGTATGGACTCAATTTC
>NZ_JADDYG010000833.1:0-231 GCF_015163535.1 Vibrio sp. OPT46
CTTAATAAATACTGCTTGTCAGTTTGTTAGCTTAATTGTGAAATTAAGGGCCAGCCACTTGATAGCGTGTTAAATGGAATTGCTATCGAATGGCACTGCTGCTTAATGGTTTCTTGATGTTGGGTAAAGTGGCTTTCGAGTTCTCTTCGTTGTCCTTTAGAGCCAAAGTTAAACCATTGACTATGCAGCCCATCCGAAGCTTTCACTTGACCTCTAAAGTCTGTTTCGCCT
>NZ_JADDYG010000834.1:0-211 GCF_015163535.1 Vibrio sp. OPT46
CTGTTGCTAACGTCACGCATATTTATGACTTATTAGAATCGAATAAAAAATCGCAAGTTTATCAGGCGCTAGATGCACTGGTGGAGGTCGATCTTGATTTGACTGAGCGATTGCATGAACTGCACTTGTTGGCCTTTAAAATGTTGAATCAGATTGAAGAGGCTCGGACATTAACGAATATTGAGCGAATTCAACAGGTTCAAAGTGATTT
>NZ_JADDYG010000835.1:0-329 GCF_015163535.1 Vibrio sp. OPT46
TAATGATTGTTAAAATGTTAATTCTTCAATCAATGTTTTCATTATCGTGAGTTTAAATTGTGAATGTGTTGCCTGCGTGTATTTTTACTCTGTGAAATGCCGTTTTTGACAATAAAACATATTATAAATCTTGTGTTGGTTATTTGATTTGGTTATATAAAACTCAACATACTTAATCCTTAACTGTTCATATTTACACTTAATGAGACACAATAACCCTCTGCTTGTTAAGTGATTGTGTGTTTTTTAACGCATTGGTATTGAACAAAAAGCGACCTAAGCCGCTCTTGTTCATTTTGATAAGTTTACTTATCAGTTGTTTTAGATTT
>NZ_JADDYG010000091.1:0-202 GCF_015163535.1 Vibrio sp. OPT46
AGTGTGCCGACTTAGCTCAGTAGGTAGAGCAACTGACTTGTAATCAGTAGGTCACCAGTTCGATTCCGGTAGTCGGCACCATTCTTTTGCCTCGATAGCTCAGTCGGTAGAGCAGAGGATTGAAAATCCTCGTGTCGGTGGTTCGATTCCGCCTCGAGGCACCATATTTGGTGCACTTGCTTCATAAGCAAGACACAAAAAA
>NZ_JADDYG010000836.1:0-283 GCF_015163535.1 Vibrio sp. OPT46
ATGAAGAGCTTAGGCTATTCTATGTGGCCACCACTCGTGCAGAAAAGGATCTAATTTACTCATATGCACAAAGGCGCTTAGTTCACGGTGAGTTCAAGACACGGAAACCTCTACAATTTCTATGCGCTCTTCCAGTAGACCTTCTTTACTGGGAGTCTTCAATATCACCCAAAGTAGCGTATGAAAAAAGTAATAAAGAAACCACTACAAAACGAACAGGAAATCCTATTCAAATGCTGGCTAGAGGACAGTTACCACACCCCAAGCTAACAGTAGAGGTAAA
>NZ_JADDYG010000837.1:0-205 GCF_015163535.1 Vibrio sp. OPT46
AGCTCCACCATCTTTAAGTGTTCTTGAAAAAGAATCTTTAAAAATGGTTTTCATCAGAAAATCTAGCTCTTTAACAATTTGGAAAGCTGACAAAACAATCTTTAAGATTGTTTGTAAAGTTCTCAATGTTTGTCTTTAAGACAAACACCAAAAAACACATTCAAGTGTTCTTGGCTTTTTGTTTTCATTTTTTCTAAAAATGAAG
>NZ_JADDYG010000838.1:0-192 GCF_015163535.1 Vibrio sp. OPT46
GGTTCCCGAGTGGCCAAAGGGAGCAGACTGTAAATCTGCCGGCACTGCCTTCGATGGTTCGAATCCGTCCCCCTCCACCATATTCTTTCTTATGAAAAACTTTAAACATGAGAACAACTTGGAAGCTAGGTTGGGAAACTAACTTTTAAGTATAAAACACCCTGGAGGGGTTCCCGAGTGGCCAAAGGGAGC
>NZ_JADDYG010000838.1:388-614 GCF_015163535.1 Vibrio sp. OPT46
CACGAACCTTTCACTCCTCACCGAAACTCTGCTCGATTTAATACCTATCACAGTAAATAAGTGATCAGAAATAGCGTAGGGAAAATGCTTGAGAACAAGGCGCAATTTTTCGATAAGTAGTTATTCTGCAATCAAAAATTGCAACGCAGTTATCGAGTATTTTAACAAGCTAGAATGACCAGTTATTTACTACGATTGGTATAACCTATACTCAATCTCACTAAAG
>NZ_JADDYG010000838.1:624-24183 GCF_015163535.1 Vibrio sp. OPT46
GAAGAAGCCAGCTCATTGAGCTGGCTTTTTTCGTTTCAGGATCTTGATAGCATAGTCCTACTACAACGAACCTTTCACTCCTAACCGAAACTCTTCTCGATTGAATACCTATCACGGTAAATAAGTGATCAGAAATAGCGTAGGGAAAATGCTTGAGAACAAGGCGCAATTTTTTGATAAGTAGTTATTCTACAATCAAAAATTGCAACGCAGTTATCGAGTATTTTAACAAGCTAGAATGACCAGTTATTTACTACGATTGGTATAACCTATACTCAATCTCACTAAAGCAACCAACCCCATGTGAAGCTCCACAAACAAAAGGCTGAGGAGCAGATCTTTACCCTACAAACAATGTACTAGCTATTTTGATTTTGTTAGTTCGTATGGCCTTAATATGAATGTTCAATATAACTAGGAAAACACTTGAGGACTTACTAGAAAAAGTGGGTTCGCAAAATTACCAAACGGACTCAATTAGTGATGTTTGTATAAAAACACGTACAAGAAATATAAATGATAGATACAAAAAATCCCGCAGGGGATGCGGGATTTTTACTAGTGACTAAATTGGTTTAAAGGTGACTAGCCTTGAATACCAACGATTAACCATGGCGCATTAGGCGCAGTCAAGTCACGCTCTAGGTGCCAGATATCTTCGATTTCTTCTTCAACACCTTCTACTGTGTCACGGTAACGACCGCTAAACTGCAGACTAAGCTGTGCTTTATTTGCATCGTAATCAGCACGGACGATCTCCGCATCAACGTACATTACGTCAGTATGCTGCTCACCGTCGAGCTTCGCGCGCTCTGCTTTTAGGTCTTCAAACAAGCTTGGAGAAACATATTCTTCAATAGTTTCTAGCTGGTTGTGATTCCACGCACCTTGCAGGATTCGATAGTGTTCACGAGAACCATTAATGAACGCTGCTTGGTCAAAACCCGGTGGGTAGTTATGTGGTACGTCTGTTTGAGCGCCAAAACCACCAAAGCCACCATTATTTGTGTTTGGTTGTTGCTCAAAGTTTTGCATGTTTGGTTGCTCAAACTTAGATGCGTTGCCACCAAATGCAGGCTGTTGACGATGCTGGTTCATACTGCCCTGCTTCGCACCTAGCATACCGCGCATTAGTTTAAAGATGACAAAGGCAATCAAACCAATAATTAGGATATCCATAAACTGGATACCTTCAAAAGCACCGCCAAAGAATGCAGCAAGTAGACCACCAGCCAGAAGTCCGCCTAGCAGACCACCCATAAGGCCTTTCTTACTTGAAGACTTTGTCGTCTGATCTTTGCCGACCGTATTGGTGTTTTGTTGCTGTTGTTTCGGTGCTGGTGCGGTTTTGTAGCTCTTACCGAAAGACTTACTGCCACCAAACTTCTTCGCTTCCGCGATAGGCGTTACAGCAACAGTAAACATCAATAAAGCAACAATAGAAAATAAACGTTTCATCGTTATCCTTAAAGTTAGCTATCTAAGATAGTGCCCCATTTTCAAGACGAAACAATCGTTGTTTCAAACAGTAGCACGCCAAAGATGATTTTTAAGTCATCATACTCTGTATACCGATTGATGAAAATAGCTTATAGAAGCTGACATGTATCAGAATATTGCCAAAAATGCAGACTGCTCACACTGCTTACAATTCAGCTGAAGGCGCTTGATCAATGTAAAAAAAGTATGGAATAAGTTCACTAATACTCCAGATTGTTTTACTTGAATTAGAATCAGTGACACAGCTCAGAATCCTACACCTTGAGGGCACTTGGACACATTGCCTTGTTGACGGTTAATAGGTAGCTGACTATCATATTGAACGATGTTCAATAAAGTAGTTTGAGAGTATGGCGCGCAGAAACGATCACACCCGAGAAGAGTTAGTGAATTTGACGTTAACAACGGTCAAAAACTTTTTAGATGAGAATTCTTACCACGAACTCAGTCTTCGTAAAATCGCTAACATGATTGGTTACGTGCCAAGCACATTGGTAAATGTTTTTGGTAATTATAATTTGTTGTTGCTTCATGTTGTCGCTCAAACTTTAGATGAGTTATCTCAAGAAGCACGCAAAGCGACTAATGACAGCAAAGACTCCCATCAAGCGCTTTTTGAACTCGCTTATTGCTACCACGATTTTGCTCAAAAACACCCATACCGTTGGCAGTTAGTGTTCGAACACAACATGAATGGAGCAGAACTTCCGGAATGGCATGCCAAACGTATCGATGGTATGACGGGAATGCTAGAGTCACTATTGGCTCAAATCGCACCACATCGTACTGAATCCGAAGTGATTCAAGCGAGTCGAGTCCTTTGGTCTGGCGTACATGGCATTACTTTACTCAGTGTTGATGATAAGTTTTTCTCTAGTGAACCGATTGATGGCAAAGAGTTGATCAGTAATCTTCTTTCCAACTACCTCACGAACTGGTAACAAAGGATTATACATGTCATCCGACAGACAGCCGTCCTTACTTACGCAGAGAAAATTCCTGCCCTATTTCATTACTCAATTTTTTGGCGCTTTCAACGACAATATTTTTAAAAACGTTTTGCTGTTGTTTGTCGCATTCGCTGGCTCCAGTGCACTGCCTATTTCGAGCAATTTGTTCATCAACCTTGCGGCAGGCTTGTTCATTCTACCGTTCTTTCTGTTCTCTGCTTCCGCTGGCGTATTAGCCGACAAATATGAAAAGTCATGGTTTATTCGTAAGGTCAAACTATTTGAAATAGCCATCATGCTGTTAGGTGCCATCGGATTCATAACCGAAAGTTATGGTGTGCTTTTATTGCTACTGTTTTTAATGGGCACACAGTCAGCATTTTTTGGCCCAGTTAAATATGCCCTTTTGCCTCAAAAGTTAAATGCTAAAGAGTTAGTGCCCGGCAACGCTCTTGTTGAAGCTGGTACCTTTATCGCCATCCTTATTGGCACCTTAGGCGCTGGGATTATAGCCTCTGCAGACAACGCAAAATACCTTGCCGCATTTTGTGTCGTGATCTTCGCATTGTTAGGCTACTTGTCGAGCCGCTCAATCCCCTTTGCAGCCGCCAGCGCGCCCAATCTCTCTTTTCGTTGGCAACCATACAAGCAAACCAAACACACGCTCTCTATCGCCAAATCCGATCGAGTTGTTTTTCAATGCATAATGGCAATAAGCTGGTTTTGGTTTTTAGGCGCCGCATATCTAACACAATTCCCGAATTTCACTAAGATTTACCTAAATGGCACCGAGAGTGCGGTGTCTTTCTTGCTCGCTCTATTTTCCATTGGTATCGCGCTAGGGTCGCTACTTTGCAATTGGATCTCAAACCATCGTATAGAAGTCGGTATTGTGCCAATTGGTGCATTTGGCATTACGGTATTTGGGTACCTAATGGCCACTTCCATTCCCAATGATCTACCTACTTTCCATAACTTTGTAGACTTCTTTAGATATGAGCTTTTTTGGCCATTATTTTTCTACCTATTGATGATTGGTGCTTCGGGCGGTTTGTTTATCGTGCCTCTTTACGCATTAATGCAGCATCGAGCAAAGGAAACCGAACGTGCTCAAGTCATCGCAGGGCTCAACATCTTTAACTCTCTGTTTATGGTCGGCAGCGCTGTCTTAGGTATTGTGTGCCTAAGTGTAATCAAGATGACAATTCCTCAACTGTTTGCATTGTTAGCCATTTTAAATTTCTTAGTCGCCGCTTACATCTTTTTGCAAATTCCTATTTTTGTTGTTCGCTTTGTCATGTGGATGCTTACGCACACCATCTATCGAGTTAAGCATAAGAATCTACACAACCTACCCGAGCATGGTGGGGCATTGATTGTATGTAATCATGTAAGCTACATGGATGCATTGCTACTTAGTGCAGTATGCCCAAGGTTGATTCGTTTTGTGATGGAGGAAGATTACGCCAACCTACCTCCATTAAGGCGCTTTTTACGTCGAACTGGGGTAATTCCAATTTCAGCGAGTAACAGAAGCTCTATCAGACGTGCATTTAACGATGTGGAAGCCGCGCTAAGCGAAGGTCATATCGTCTGTATTTTCCCTGAAGGAAGATTAACTTCAGATGGTGAAATGAATGAATTCATGCGCGGTATTGATATCATTCTACGTCGTAGCCCAGTACCCGTCATACCTGTTGCACTTAAAGGCTTATGGGGAAGCTATTTCAGCCGCGCAAAAGGTCGCGCATGCTGTGGCTTACCGACTCGATTTTGGTCAAAGCTAGAAATTGAGGCAGGACAACCGGTGCCACCAAACGAGGCAACGGCAAAAACAATGTTCGATAAAGTGCATCAACTTAGAGGCGACTGGCGATAAATACACTTGAACACATGTTTAGGATAACTGAACATGTGTTCAAATCATTAAGACAAACTGACCACACCCAGTGCGATATACTCTCCCTTTCATTCACAACAGCGAATAAAAACCTTGAATAGAAACTACCTCCTGTTTGGATTGGCGTTACTTTTTTGTCTAACCCCTCTTGCCTCCTCTCCTATTGCTCTAGTTATCGGTTTTCTACTCGCAAGTTTTGGTTTTGTGCCTTCCGAGCTGCCCATCGCTTCTTTTACTAAAAAGCTGCTGTCTTACTCGATTATTGGCTTAGGCTTTGGCATCAACTTTGAGCAAGCACTTGCAGTCACATCGGATGGTATCGGCCTGATCATCGCCACTATTACAGGCACACTGATCATGGGCACTCTCATTGCCAGGGTACTTAAATTGGAGCGAGTAACCGCTTACTTAATCTCATCAGGTACTGCAATTTGTGGTGGTAGCGCAATTGCTGCTGTGGCACCGGCCATTAAAGCGAAAGACGAGCAGATTGGATTAGCACTGGCAACGGTATTTGTCCTGAACTCCATTGCACTCTTTGTGTTTCCTGTGATTGGACATGCTTTAGGGCTAGATCAACACACGTTTGGCACATGGGCTGCGATTGCCATTCATGACACATCTTCTGTTGTCGGGGCTGCCTCGGCCTTTGGGGAAGAAGCACTAACGACGGCAACAACATTGAAACTCGCGCGCGCTTTATGGATCATTCCTGTTGCTTTGATCAGTGCCGTCATCTTTTCAAGAGGCCCAAAAGAGAATGGAAAGAAAAAACTAGCTATCCCTTATTTCATTTTTTGGTACTGTGCAGCTATCGCGTTTAGCGACTTCTTTCCTCAATTTGAAATGGTCTATCACGGCATTTTCATTGGAGCAAAGCAAGCGTTGGTTGTATGTCTGTTTTTGATAGGTTGCAGCATTTCAATTTCAAAACTAAAGTCAGCTGGAGCTAAGCCGCTGTTGTTTGGTGTGACTCTGTGGGTGCTAATTTCTACCACTTCTCTAAGTTGGTTACTGTTTTAGATATTGGTGGTCTGCTTATCGCGTTGAGGGGACGGTATTTCCCGTTTGCTATTTTTGTATATAACGACCAACGCTATAACGATCAAAAATGCCGTTAGCTCTGCAAGAGAGCGGGCTAGCCCTTCACTACTTATCGCGATACCAATTTGTAGTGCTACTGCCGCAATTAAAACTAGCTTTGCCATCCTGAACCTTATGCATTTTCTCTCCACTAAGAAGCATAATTATGATTCAGAGTTATAAGGATACGAAATTCTCTTTATGACTAATACATAGCAAAATTGACTAATGCTGAAGTGATGACAGCAGCCACTCTTTCACGGCCTTACGTGAAATTTTGATCCCACCTTCTAGTAGAGTTTGTGGCATTACATGGTATTCCACTGGCCATTTAAACTTCTCTAACTTTGATTGCAAGTGCTGGTCATACTCCGACTTGCTGCGCAATCCATTGGTCTGAATCACAGCTACTGGTCTATGACCAAACTCCGCGTCTTCGACTGGAACCACTATACTCTGCACTACACCATCAATTTGGTTCAAAGCGGCTTCAATCTCTTCACAATGGATATTCTCACCACCAGAGATAAACTGATTGTCGGCACGGCCGATTATCTTTAATTCATCACCTTGCCACTCGCCAAGATCTTTGCTGTCAAACCAGCCTTTCTCATCCAGAAATGGGGTAACATGTCCTTGATGGAAATACCCTGCCGCTAATGTCTTACCGCCAACAAAAATGCGTTGGTCAACTAATTTTATCTTACGGTGCTTCAATACATGTCCAGCATTACTGGTGCTGTCAATTCTCTTTGCGGTAACGGTAGAGGCCGCCTCCGTCATCCCATAACCTAACCATGTCTCAATGCCTTGCCCTGTTGCTCGTAGTGCCAACTCGTGATCAACGTGGCTGCCGCCCAGTAGCACATGTGTCAATGACAAATGTGCATCATCATCCAATAACCGTTTGAGCTGAGTCGCAACCAAAGAAGCGTGTGATACGCCCTGAACATCATCAACAAGTTTCCCTGAACCGACTTTTAGTGTTGCTCCGACATATAGCCAACGATAGACAATCGCTAATCCAGAGACGTGATACAGCGGAAGCGATAACAGCCAAGCATCTTGCTGAGTGAAAATGAACTCCTGCAACAAGCCCTCTGCAGACGCAAGATGCTGTCGATGTGTATGAACCACAGCTTTAGGCTCCCCTGTAGAGCCAGAAGTAAATACTACTGAAGCGAGCCGGTCATGATGATAGCTATCTTCAGTCAACGAATCACTCTCTTGCTGCGATACTACAGGCGGTGAAAGCAATGTTGCCTTGAGTTTTTGTATATCATGTTCAGAAAAGATCGAAGCGCACTCCTGAGAAAACCAGATAAACCGAGTTTGATCAGGCCTGTAAAGTGTAGCAAGCTTACTCTGCAACTTATCTAGTGGTTGTTCCATGGTCAGCGCAGCGAGCGCGCCTAACTGTTTGGAGGCAAGATAAAACAACAGTGTTTCTACTTGGTTCTTGCCAACCAAAGTCAGCACATCCCCCCGAGTTACACCCAAGTCATTCAAATAGTGAGTGTATTGGTCAATACGCTTCGAGAGTTGTTGCCAGTTTAATACTTCTGTTGATGTCTCGAGTGCAATAGAAAAAGGGCTCGTTTGAGCCCAATATTTCCATGGTGCCTTCGCAATATTGTCTACGCAGAATGCCACACAATCTCCTGGTCTTTTAGAGGAAGAACGGGAAGTTCACACTTAGGCCAGCCCTGCTCTAGCTGAGCTTTGAATAAGCCAATCGTATCCAAACCTGGAACTTCATCAGGCAGCTGCCATTGGGCAAAGCGCGCTAATTGAGTTAAACCGAGACTGGATTCAATGCTCGAGCTAATCACTGCTTTCATCCCCAGTGACTTCGCTTTCTCTATCAGTGTAATACAAAAATCCACTGAACCAATGAGTGTGGGTTTGATGATGATCGTTTTCACACCAGTTAGATCTTCAAGACGGAAATCTTCACGACGAACCGCATCTTGCAATGTTTCATCCCAAGCGATAGCAATACCAGTATTAATCGCAAAAGAGAGACTATCGCCAGGAGAGCGGCACGGCTCTTCTAGAAACGTGATTCGTTGACGCAGAGACGGAGCAATGTACTTAGCGAACTGCTGCGCTTTTTCTGGTGTCCAAGCGCGATTGGCATCGAGTCGAAGCGTTAATTGAGGGATTGATTCAAGAAAAAGGTTCACAAGCATGCCATCGCGAATTGGCTCATAAAGTCCAACTTTCACCTTAGCGACTTTCTCACCTTCCATCTCGTTCAGCTTTGGAATGAGCTCATCTGGGTCGCCAGTGCATAGTGGCGCTGTTTGGTATTTACCTTGTTGTGGTAAGCCACCAGCTAATTCAAGCTGTGCCATCGATAAACCAAACGCAACCGACGGGTACATCTTGGCATAATCCACATCCAACTCTGCTACCCAACGCTCCGCCTGTTCTTGTAGCTGAACACCCGCATCTTCGGTGCTCTCTAAGCTAAAACAAGGAAGAGGAGCGACTTCTCCAAGCCCTGTTTTACCATCTTCGGAAAGCGCAACAACATAACCAACACGTTCGGTTAGCTTGTTGTCACGTAGGATGACACCACTATCCATGGGCAAGCTATAACGATAAATTTTCGCTTCACGCATAATTCAAGTCCTATGTAATGCCGTATATTTGAGCGTTCTGACGAGCAATCCCACCAGCCTCCCAGAGGGCGAGGCGCTCAGGAAAAAAGTAACAGAGGAGCTAACACGCTCCTCATTTAGACGGATTATGGGTTGCGAGGGAATTTATCGAAGTCTGGGCGACGCTTCTCGTTAAAGGCATTACGACCTTCTTGGCCTTCATCAGTCATGTAGAACATCATCGTTGCGTTACCCGCTAGCTCTTGCAGACCCGCTTGACCATCACAATCTGCGTTTAATGCAGCTTTCAGGCAGCGCAATGCCATTGGGCTGTGCTGTAGTACTTCACGACACCAACGAACGGTTTCTTTCTCTAGATCCGCTAGTGGTACAACTGTGTTTACTAGGCCCATGTCTACCGCTTCTTGAGCATTGTAGAAACGACATAGGAACCAAATTTCGCGAGCTTTCTTTTGGCCTACGATACGAGCCATATAAGATGCGCCCCAACCGCCGTCAAATGAACCCACTTTAGGGCCTGTTTGACCAAATTGAGCGTTGTCAGCTGCAATTGTTAGATCACACATCATATGCAGTACATGACCACCGCCAACAGCCCAACCAGCTACCGATGCGATCACTGGTTTTGGACAAGTACGAATATCACGTTGGAAGTCCAATACGTTGAGGTGATGTGTGCCTTGGTCGTCTTTATAGCCGCCGTAGTCGCCACGGATCTTCTGGTCGCCGCCAGAACAGAATGCGTCTTCACCTAGACCTGTCAGAATGATCACGCCAACACCAGAGTCGTAACGCGCATCTGCCAACGCATCAATCATCTCTTTTACCGTTTGAGGACGAAACGCGTTACGCACTTGAGGACGCGCAATGGTGATTTTCGCGATACCATCTTCAGACTTATGGTAATGAATGTCCTCGTATTTCTCGCCGCAATCTTTCCATTGAACCGGAGCGTAAAGTTCTTCTTCAGAAATGCCTACTGTTTTAGCCATGGTGATTCCCATTGTTCTCGTTACTCTCACCAAAGTGAGACTGAATTATTTGCTTGGTATGTATCGCAAACTGTTTGGGCTGCTCTTGATGGACGTTATGACCAGCGCCTTCAACTTGTCGATACGCCAACCCGCTATGTTGTGCCAGTTGGCTAAATTTTTGGTCTTTCTCACCACACAAGTAATACACTGGTATGTTCTGCTTTTGCAGTGAGGGCAACAAATATGCCTGTTTGGCTAACGATGTCGCCATCAACGTATTCGCCACCGCTGAGCCAAGATTATCACTTCGCTTCGCAATGAATGTTTGTCTTTGCTCATGGTTTAGTGAAGAAAACACCGCTTGTTGGTACCAATCGTTCAAAACACGTTCAAGTGGTTCAGTTTTGAAACGCATTGCCCAGCGAGCATCATTCTCTAATCTCACCTGTTTCTCTGACTCAGTTTGAAGCCCGAAGTTTCCCCCTTCAACAATCGCGCCCGCAATATTGAGATCTGGAAAGCATTGATGGGCAATACCATGCATCGCAATGCGGCCGCCCATAGAGTAACCAATCAAAATAAGTGGTTGTTGTGAGGGAAATAATAAAGATAGTGTGGAACCAAGAAGTTTGCAGCAATCATTTAAATCGCAGCAAAAAATAGATTGGCTGCGTCCGTGACCAGGAAGGTCAACCGTAACACGCTCATATTCGGGTAATGCATTTAAACACGCGAGCCAATCGGCACCGCTACCGAGTAAGCCATGCAAAAACACCAAAGTGGGCAACGTTCTACTTTGGTGTTTTTCTAATACAGGGAAACGTTCAAAGTAAAGCATTCAGACTCTTATTAAATGCCTTGAGTCTCTCAGCAGCTTGGTTAGATGGGGTTTGAACCTCGACCAGCAACGTTCCTTGGCCGTGACATAAATGCTCTTTTACAGATGATTGGAATTGCTCCAGTGTAGAAACATGCAAATACGACAAACCAAACTGCTTTGCCGCGTGTTCAAACTGATAACCATGAGGCATTTGATAATATGTCGTTCTGCGCTCTGGTGGTACTGGCAACATATCAAAAATCGCACCGCCGTCATTATTAGTAACAACAAGTATCGCCGGCAGTTTATTGTGAGAAAATAGCGCCAGAGAATTGAGATCATAAAGTGCTGCTGTGTCACCGATATACATTAGTAACGGATTACCTCTTGCCCGTTGCACGCCTGATGCCGCAGCAAACAAACCGTCAATCCCTGACGCGCCTCGATTAGTGAAAACCTCTACACCATCCAATTTTCCGTACATATCAACAAGCCGAACAAACAAGCTATTACCCAAGAAAACATCTACGTTCTTTGTGCGCTCGTTGATGTCTGCTGCCAACGCAATTTCGTCAATGGCAGACGCTGAATCAGATAGGAAGGCTTCTTCGATACGTTGATGAACTCGCTTAACGTCATTCGCTAACCTATCAGCCCACCCAGCAAATATTGACTTCTCAAAACTAATGCGAGAAACCCACGTTTTAGGAGGCTCAACCCAGTGCATTTGCGCCAGATGATTTTGGTTATTCCGGTCCATACAAGGTGAGACATACCAATACTGAACGTCTTTACTTTGTTGATTTTTCGATACTTGTTTATCAATCCATTGGTTCAAACGTTTGGAGATGATTCGGCTACCAAATTGGATAATAAGTTCACAAGATTCAAGCTCGTTTGCGAACTCGGGAAGTTGAAGCCATACATCGTAATACGCCCAATCCGAACTGAGACCACTTTGCGGGTCTGCAAGTACTGGCCATCCCATCTTTTGTGCAAATGCCTGCGCCGACTTCGCTTGTTCAAGCGGTAAGCTGCCAATCACAACCAAGCCTTTTTTGTCCGAAAAAGGCGGGATGTTCGCCTGTGACAAATGGCTAAAACGCTGAGTATAAGTGCCGCTTCCTTTTCGCCATCCGGCGACCGAATCTAAGTAGGTTTGATAATCCGCTTTTGCGCCGTTGGAATACAAAGGCTCTGGAAATGCACAATTAATATGAACAGCACTACCCTGCAATTGCTGAGTAAACATCACTTCGTCAACAGAGGTCAGCAACCAGTTAAGCGACGTTGCTAAATTTGGGCTTGGTAAATTCAAACTGGCCGAAACATGATGTGAAAAAATACCCAATTGATTTATCGCTTGGTTTGCACCACAGCCGACAAGTTCTACTGGACGATCTGCTGTCAGCAGCACCAGCTTTTCACCAGTAAGTTTGGCTTCGGCAACCGACGGTAGTAAGTTCGCCACTGCCGTACCAGAGGTAACGATAATTGCCACTGGCTCCTGAGTAGCTTTCGCTAAACCAAGAGCCATAAAGCCCAGTCCACGCTCATCAAAATGAGTATGAATGGAAAAGTCGGACTGTTCTGCCGCTTCTAAAGTTAAAGGAGTAGAACGAGATCCGGGAGCGATACAAACATGCTTAACGCCAAATCGCTGAAGCTCAATCAATATGGTTTCTGACCAAACTCGATTGAGCACCGCTTGGTCATGACTCATGATGCGACTCCCAATGGCGGATGATCAGAAATCAGCGTAAGTAACGTCGACATTTTCTTATCAAGTTCTGCCCACTCATGTTCTGCCACAGAACCAGGCACAATACCTGCGCCCGCAAACAGTTGTACTTGATCACCGAGCACAAGCGCGCTTCTGATTGCGACACAAAACTCTGCTCGTTCATGGCTTATGTAACCCATTGACCCCGCGTACCAGCCGCGTGCAAAGGGCTCATTATCAAGAATAAACTGCATGGACTCTTGTCGGGGTAAGCCAGCAACCGCCGCTGTTGGCTGAAGCGCCGATAACAACTGAACACCATTTATCCCCGCTCTTAGACTAGCGTGAATATTTCGCTTAAGGTGCTGCACTTTTCGTAGTCTGACCAAACTCGGTTCAGCTTCCACTTCAACCATTTCAGAATGCGGTGATAGACGCTCAATGATGTCGTCCACCACATACTGGTTTTCGTTGAGGTTCTTTTGGTCTTGGGATAACCAATTCGCCAACTCCATATCTTGAGTGGCATTGTCCCCCCGACCAATCGTACCTGCTAACGCTTCGGTATGTAGCTCATGCCCTACGCGAGAATACAAACGTTCTGGCGTAGACCCCATAAAACTGTGCTTACTGTCTAAGCTCAGCATGAAATGGAAGCTATGATGGTTATTTAAGTAACTTGCTTTAAGTAGCTGTGCAGCACTTAATGTGTTATCAAGCTGCACGGTAGAGCGACGCGCTAAAACCACTTTCTTAAAATCATCATTCTCTATACCAGTCAGAACCTTATGAACTAACTCATTCCATTGAGGCTGACTTGGCGTATGAACAATAGAGCAGATGTGAGACGAAATTGGAGCTAAGGTCGCGACCTCACAAACCAGTTTATTCAACCCAGCTAGAGTTCGCGCTTTGTCTTCTGAAATATTAACTGCGAGAGACCACTGTTGGTCAAAACGAATTAACTCAATTTGAGGCAAAAAGAAAAAAGAAGGCATACAGCGACGATTCTTCTCATGCTGCCCATCAAAAGAGCGCCCGCCCCAAACTCTTTGCCCTTCACCTAGAATGGTATAAGCAGGACCTGGCTCAACAAAAGCGTGCAATTGCCCTAGTGCAACGACCTCTTCACGTGTATCGCGGGACTGCCAATAAAACTTAGGGAAAAGTGGTTGTGCATCAAGCCAATCAATAAATGAGAAATTAGGTTTCTCGCTAAGGGGCTCGACCAGACGTGTTTGATTGCCTTCCGATTGCTGAACTCGCTCGATAATTCTCTTTACGGCTTGATGGAACTGTGACAAATCAACCTCGTTGTATGTGAGGATAAATGGTAACTGACGGCTACTCTAAGTTTAGACCCAAAGCAAATCAAGGTCGTATGCGATCTTTTGCAAAATCCTGTGATAGCAAGCGAGCAAAACTTAACCAGCAGACAGATTATTTACAGATATATATTCTAATAAAAAACAAATTATTGTATTTTAATAAAGAAATTAACGAATTTTTAGGAATTAAACAATGCAAAATATCGGGATGTCGTCAAAACTCGACAATGTCTGCTACGACATTAGGGGTCCTGTACTCAAACATGCTAAGCGCATGGAGGAAGAAGGGCATAAAATCCTAAAGCTAAACATTGGTAACCCTGCCCCATTTGGTTTTGACGCCCCTGATGAGATTTTAGTCGACGTGATTCGTAATCTGCCGACTTCTCAAGGCTATTGTGATTCCAAAGGTATTTACTCTGCTCGTAAAGCTGTGGTCCAACACTATCAGCGTAAAGGTATACGCTCGCTAGATGTCGAAGATGTGTATGTAGGTAACGGCGTGTCTGAGTTGATCGTAATGGCCATGCAAGCGCTATTAAACAATGGCGACGAAATGCTGATCCCAGCACCAGACTATCCGTTATGGACAGCTTCAGTTGCACTATCTGGTGGTAAGCCGGTTCATTATCTATGTGATGAAGAGGCTGACTGGTACCCAGACCTTGAAGACATCAAAAAGAAAATCACACCAAAGACACGTGGCATTGTTCTGATCAACCCGAACAACCCGACAGGTGCGGTATACAGCCGTGACTTCCTACTTGAAGTGATTGAGATAGCACGCCAGCACAAACTGATCATTTTCGCAGATGAGATCTACGACAAAGTGTTGTACGACGGTGCAACACATACCTCAGTCGCCACACTCACTGAAGACGTGCTAGTCATGACATTCAATGGCCTTTCAAAAGCCTACCGTGTTTGTGGTTTCCGTGGTGGCTGGATGTTCCTAACGGGGCCTAAACATCTGGCTCAAGGGTACGTGAATGGCTTGGAGCTGCTTTCATCGATGCGTTTATGCGCAAACGTACCAATGCAGCATGCGATTCAAACCGCGTTAGGTGGATACCAGAGTATTAATGAACTGATTTTACCTGGCGGACGCTTATTAGAGCAGCGCAACCGAGCGTATGAACTGATCAATCAGATTCCTGGTGTTTCTTGTGTCAAACCTAAGGGTGCGATGTACCTCTTCCCGAAAATCGACACTAAAATGTACAACATCAAGAACGATCAGCAGATGGTTTTAGATTTCTTAAAACAAGAGAAGGTCTTACTGGTGCAAGGTTCCGGTTTTAACTGGCCAAAACCAGACCACTTCCGCATCGTGACACTACCGCACGTTGAAGATCTAGAAATCGCTATTGGACGTTTTGAAAGATTCCTATCAACCTACAGCCAGTAATGAATCACTGGTAGTAATTAGTGCTGATCTCTCATATGCTTAGAGGAACTCCTAGTGAGTTCCTTTTTTTACACCAGAAACGGAGGAAGCCATGAAAGAAAGCCATTTTTTCGCCCACCTGGCTCGAATGAAGCTGATCCAACGCTGGCCTTTAATGCGGTCCGTCTCACCAGAAAACGTTTCAGAGCATAGCTTACAAGTTGCTTTTGTCGCTCATGCCCTTGCCCTAATTAAAAACAAAAAGTTCGGCGGCAACCTTAATCCAGAACGCATCGCTATTCTTGCCATGTACCATGATTCCAGTGAAGTATTAACGGGTGATCTTCCAACTCCAGTGAAGTATTACAACCCTGAAATTGCCAAAGAATATAAGAAGATAGAATCGGCAGCGGAACAAAAATTACTCTCAATGTTACCGGAAGAGTTCCACGATGATTTTGCCCCCTATCTTCTTTCTCACTCTGCACACGAAGAGGACGCAAAAATCGTTAAGCAAGCCGATTCCATCTGTGCCTATTTAAAATGTCTTGAAGAACTAAGCGCCGGCAACCATGAGTTCGCTCTGGCAAAAAAACGCTTAGACGTCACTTTGCAAGAACGCAGAACGCCTGAAATGGATTACTTTCTCAATACCTTTGCCCCAAGTTTCGAATTATCGTTAGATGAAATCAGTTAGCTTACGGAGATAATCGTGTCGTTTGAATTACACCCGCAATGGCAAGAGCGCCATGATGATGAGCATAAAATCCGTCGAGACGACCATCGGAGCCCGTACCAACGAGACCGAGCGCGCATTCTTCACTCGGCTGCATTTCGACGCCTACAAGCAAAAACCCAAGTACACGGCAATAGCTTGGAAGACTTTCACCGCAGTCGGTTAACACACTCCTTAGAAGCGTCGCAACTAGGGACCGGTATCGTCGCCCAGTTAAAGAAAAAACAGCCAGAGTTCCGCGATCTATTACCATCAGACAGCTTAATTGATTCATTATGTTTGGCTCACGACATCGGGCATCCTCCATACGGTCATGGGGGAGAAGTCGCTCTAAACTACGTAATGCGCGAACATGGCGGCTTCGAGGGGAACGCCCAAACCTTTCGTATCGTCACTAAGTTAGAGCCTTATACTGAGCATTTCGGAATGAATTTATCACGCCGCACACTGCTTGGTTTGATTAAGTACCCTGCCCTCATTAGTCAAACACGCTCCGTCAAGTTGCCTCAACCAGCCGAGCATCAACGTAAACTAAAAGCAAAAGATTGGAGCCCAGCTAAAGGCATTTATGATTGTGATAAAGACTTATTTGATTGGGTAATTGCACCGCTTTCTGACAACGACAAGGCATTGCTTAGTCTGATGCGTTCAACGCCAGAATCGGAGTTTGAGCACAGTAAAACGCGTTTTAAATCACTCGATTGCTCAATCATGGAGCTAGCAGATGATATCGCCTACGGTGTTCATGATTTAGAAGATGCAATCGTACTTGGTATGGTGACACGTCAGCAATGGCAAGAAGGCGCAGCAAGTCAATTAGCGGACTGTGGCGACCCGTGGTTTGAAGCTCATATCGATTCCATCGGACAGATGCTATTTAGCGGTAAGCACCATGAGCGGAAAGATGCTATCGGTGGTATGGTTAACGCGCTACTGACCAGCATTTCAATCAAAACGGTGGATGAGCCGTTTAATAACCCGTTACTGTCTTGGAATGCGTGTTTAGAACCACAGATGGCACGTGCACTTGACGTACTCAAGCACTTTGTCAGCACCTTCGTTATCCAAGTCCCGCAGGTCCAGATCGTTGAGTATAAGGGTCAGCAAATTATTATGGATATTTTTGAAGCGTTAACAGCAGACCCAGAGCGATTACTACCCGTTCATACAAGAGATCTGTGGTGTCAGGCGAAGAGCGAGAGCAATAAAATGAGGGTCATCGCCGATTATATTTCTGCAATGACCGATGGTCACGCGCAAAAGCTACACCGCCAACTTTTCTCTTCCATCGTTCTTTAGTAACACTCAACCTTTCAAGTAATTCTTTTCAAAAACGCCCGGAGGCATCTGGGCGATTTGGAATTCGATCATCTTTTCAAACGCACGCATCAGCGGTGTAAAGTCTCGCTCGGGTTCAAACAAGCGAAGCGAATGATAACCAGCCTCGACTGTCGATAAGCTATTCTCAGAGGGCGCCTTACGAATGGTGTAGTGCCCTTGTAGTTGCTTAGGCAACTGCACGGTTGGGAGTGGATGTAAGTTGCTTGAGAGTTGCCACATTTTGTACGCTTTTTTCCACGTACCATCGAGCAAAATCAAACGTATTTTCTTAGATACACTATGACTCGTTTGAGTGATTTCAGAAATGCATCGTGACTCTTCTGATGGGTAAAGAACAAAATGTTGATATGACTCATCCGCTAATAAGTGATTTAAGACATCATCACAAGAAAAGTCCTCTCCTATCAAACAAATACAGTTATCTAAACTCAAATTGAGAATCCGTGCCGTACCAAGCGGACGATGTTCTTCACTCGTGTGCTGAAGAATGATAAGTTCTACCTCGCTTGCCAGCGGTACAATCCATTGGCAAATACACGCTTTTTGCGATTTTCCACAACGAGAACAATAACGAGACATAGAGTGAACCTTTATACCTTGCTGAGTATTATCAGCGTGATCTGTTTGATACTTCAATTTGAACCAATGGCAAGCCTAACCGAGTGGCACAGCTACAATATACGCCATGGTGAATGGTGGCGAATCGTAACAGGAAATCTCACACATACCAACTTTGCGCACTTAGGAATGAACCTCGCAGGATTGTGGATCATTACTTTTATTTTTCGCCCAAGCACTCGTAACTTCCTTATCGTTTTTTCAATCTTATGTGCATGTGTTGGTGCGCTGAATTTGTTTACCAACATGTCGGTGTACGTGGGTTTATCCGGCGTATTACACGGATTGTTTGGATTTTGGGCGCTCAGAGAAGTCTTTGAAAGCAGAAGAAGCAGTGTGTTGTTAGTCGGAGGGCTAATCGCCAAAGTAGCATGGGAGCAGGTCTATGGCCCATCCAGCAGTACTGCTGAGCTTATCGGTGCAAACGTTGCTATTGATGCTCATATGTTTGGCGCACTCGGTGGGTTAGTAATGGCTTTAATGGAAAAAGGCCTTCGCCGTCGTTTATTCGGATAAAAAATCCCGAACCACGAAAGAGGGACTGGTTCGGGAAAGCAGTAATAGGGAAACAGATATTGTTCTGAGTTCAGACTCAATATCTGCAATACATCAAGCTACAGTAAAATGCGGTCTTCGTTTTTCTTAACTGTCGCTTCACCTATGCCTTTTACGCTCTTCAAATCTGCTGCCGTTTTAAAAGGGCCATGTTCCTCGCGGTAGTCCACTATACTCTGCGCTTTCTTCTCACCTATACCTTTCAACATGGTCGCAATTTCTTCAGCAGTGGCCGTGTTGATATTTACAGTAATTTCAATTCCTTCATATTTGTCAGTGGCTGAATCCGCAGCCATGCTAAAAGGTGCAAAAACAAATAAGCACAATGTCAAAATCCATTTCATATTGAACATACAATCTCCAAAATAGTAGGCTAAAAACAGTCATCGAGAGCGAGTCACTATCTAGTTTGCAATGGAAAGCAATATGGTTATGCATTTAACAAACTGAGATGACCCGGAATTCACAACGGCCGCTATCACTTAAACGCGCACTAATTTAAGTAATGCCTATTGATGATTGAAGTTCATAAAGACAAAAATAAAACGGACCGCTTATGCGGTCCGTTTTATTCAACATACAAATTACACTAATTGTGCTTAGTTGCTCACAACAAAGTACTCAATGTCAGTATTTGCACGCAGTACGGCTAGTACAGATGATAAATCTTGCTGAGAAGATGCACGCTGCATTTGCATCGCAACTTGATCTTCTAACTCACTATCTAGCTCTGCGTTTACAGCATCAAGCTCGATGATAATGATGTTACCTTCAAGATCTTTAGACTGACCGTATACTGGTTTACCATCGACTGGTTTTGCCATCGCGAATACCGTTGTTGCTAACGGAGAACGACGATCTACTGTCTCTTGTTCACCAAAGGCAAGATTGTTTTCAGCAAGCACGTTCGTCTTACCTTCTTTCAATGCCGCAACGACTTGTGTTCCAAGCTCCATCGCTTCTTGCTCACCTTTAACACGAGATAGCTCTGCAACAACCTGATCTTTCATTTCTTCTAGTGGAAGAACTGTCTCGTCACGCGCATCTTCAACACGAACAACGATAATATGCTCAGGCGCAACTTCGATAGCTTCAGAGTTTAGGCCATCTTCTTTAACTTCAGGACTTAGGATAGCTTGCATTACCGCAGGGCTACGAAGCACTTCAGGTGCATCAACCTGAGAAATAAAGTCCGTTGTCTTCACTTCTTGGTTAACCGCTTGAGAAGCATCATACAATGAGTCTGGGTATTCAAACGCTACGCGCTCAAGCTCATTTTGCAACTCGTAGAATTGATCGATCGCTTGTTGGTCGACCATCTCTTGTTTGATTTCAGCAGCGACTTCTTCAAATGGCTTCGCCACAGAATCTTTTAGCTCTTCAAGCTTGATAATGTGATAGCCAAAGTCCGACTTTACTAGACCCGACGTATCGCCAGGATTCTTCAGTGCGAATGCCGCTTCTTCAAAAGCAGGGTCCATCACATCACGCTCAATCCAACCTAGGTCACCACCGTTTTCAGCGCTGCCAAAATCGTCAGATTTCTCTTGAGCAAGCGTCGCAAAATCTGCACCCGCGTTTAGCTCATCTAGGATAGCTTGCGCTTTTGCTTCATCGTCCCCTTCTACAAGAATGTGAGCGACACGTCGTTGCTCTTCTGAAGAGTATTTGTTTAAGTGCTCGTCGTAGTACTTTTTCACCTCAGCATCAGAAACATTAACTTGTTCCTTTAGCGCTTCAGCTGACAGTTCGATGTAAGAAACTTTAACCTGCTCTGGGCGTGTAAAGTTGTCTGGGTTTGCTTTGTAGTACTCTTGAATTTCTTCGTCGGTCAATTCAATATTTTTCGCAAACTCCGCTAAGTCGATCTGAATCGTGCGAATATCACGAGTTTGAGTGAACAGCTTGCCTTCTGCTTGTACTTCACCCGGCAGAATAAATTCACTGTTTTGTAGCGCATTCAGCAGTTGCTCACGAACCAATTCACGACGCATGTACTCAGCAAAAGAGTCTGGCGAAAAGCCTGCACGACGCAAAGAAGCTTGATAGATCTCTTGATCAAACTGACCATTAGATTGGAACTGAGGCATGTCTAGAATCATGCTACGCACTTGAGTGTCGCTGATTCGCAGACCCAAAGCTTCAGCTTGTTGGTCAAGCAACACGTCATTGATCATTCGATCTAAAACGGATTTGCGGAAAGATTCAACATATGCAGGGTCAGCCAGCATTTGAGAGAAGTAGTCACCCAACTGAGCTTGCATACGGTTACGCTCATTTTGGTATGCCATCTCGAACTCACCACGAGGAATCTCAGTGTTACCGACTTTCGCTGCAGAGTTGTTGCTACCACCAACGATGTAGCTACCTACACCTGCAAATACGAAAGACAGGATGATAAGTCCAAGGATAATTTTGACCGCGATGCTATTCACGCCTTCGCGTAGTCGATCCATCATAATTTAACTGCTCTCCACAATTGAAGCCTACTGCTTCTATCTAATAGAAATAATGGCGCAATAATATCAGAAAAAGAAATGCGCATCAGTATGATGCGCATAATTTAAGAAAGTTCGGCTCGAAGTTTGTAAATTTTTGTTCGAAACTTATTGTTTGAGCAAAAGTTAAGCAAATGGCCGGTTACAGAAATAACGCCGTGATTAGTTACAAGCGTCTTTCAGTGCTTTACCAGCTTTGAAAGCTGGTACTTTTGCTTCTGCGATTTGGATTTCTTCACCAGTTTTTGGGTTACGACCAGTACGTGCAGCACGAGTACGAACGCTGAATGTACCAAAGCCAACTAGAGCGACTTGATCACCAGATTGAAGAGTTCCGCTTACTGCTTCGATGAATGCATCTAGAGCACGACCCGCTGACGCTTTAGAAATATCTGCATTTTCTGCGATTTGTTCTACTAACTGAGTTTTATTCACTGTAATTTCCCCTTTGTGTCATCTGTGATTATTTTTGTGATGACTTTCGTTCCATTGTTAAGAAAATATGCTCCACCCCTTATTCATCAAGGGCTGGCAGCTATCGAAACTAACTTAGCGCCCAAAAAAAACGCTGACAAGCCTTTTTGGGCTTATCAGCGTAAACTTTTACTTATTTTTGCTACACATCACTATTTTTGAGACTCAAACTCAACGCCCGTCGGGTCTCGCTCTAGTGCGACTTTCAGTACTTCATCAATCCACTGTACAGGGATAACTTCCAGATCCGCGATAACATTATCAGGAATCTCTTCCAAATCACGCTCGTTATCTTTTGGAATTAGCACTGTCTTAATGCCACCACGGTGTGCCGCAAGTAACTTCTCTTTTAGGCCGCCGATAGGTAGAACCTCACCACGCAGTGTGATTTCACCCGTCATCGCTACTTCTGCTTTCACAGGGTTGCCTGTTAGAGAAGAAACCAATGCTGTACACATTGCTGTACCCGCACTTGGGCCATCTTTTGGTGTCGCGCCTTCCGGGACGTGTACGTGAATATCTTTCTTCTCGTAGAAGTCAGTATTGATACCTAGCTTTTCTGCACGAGAGCGAACCACTGTCATTGCTGCTTGGATAGACTCTTGCATCACATCACCAAGAGAACCCGTTTGTGTCAGCTTACCTTTACCTGGCATTGATTGAGTTTCAATCGTTAATAGATCGCCACCCACTTCGGTCCAAGCTAGGCCAGTTACTTGACCAATTCGGTTACTTTCATCCGCTTTACCGTAATCGAAACGTTGAACACCTAAGTACTCTTTTAGGTTGTCCATCGTTACCGTTACTGACTTGATGTCCTTATCCAGCAAGATGTTCTTCACTGCTTTACGGCAGATCTTAGAAATCTCACGCTCTAAGTTACGGACACCCGCTTCACGCGTGTAGTAACGAATGATGCCAATAATCGCAGAATCTTCAATGACGATCTCATCCGCTTTCAAGCCATTACGCTTCACTTGTTTATCAACAAGGTGACGTTTTGCAATGTTCAGCTTCTCGTCTTCGGTGTAACCAGATAAACGAATAACTTCCATACGGTCTAACAATGGACCCGGGATGTTCATCGAGTTCGATGTCGCAACAAACATAACGTCAGAGAGATCGTAATCCACTTCTAGGTAGTGATCGTTGAACGAGTTATTCTGTTCAGGATCAAGTACTTCTAGTAGAGCCGATGCCGGATCACCACGCATATCTGAAGACATTTTGTCGATTTCGTCCAATAAGAACAGCGGGTTCTTCACACCAACCTTCGACATCTTCTGGATCAATTTGCCTGGTAATGAGCCGATATAAGTACGACGGTGACCACGAATTTCCGCTTCATCACGCACACCACCCAACGCCATACGAACATACTTACGGCCTGTAGCTGAAGCAATTGAACGACCAAGAGACGTTTTACCTACACCAGGAGGACCAACAAGACAAAGGATAGGACCTTTTAGCTTGTTGATACGGTTTTGAACAGCCAGGTATTCAAGGATACGTTCTTTGACGCGTTCTAGACCGTAGTGATCTTCATTAAGAACCTCTTCTGCTTTCGCTAAGTTTTTCTTAACTTTTGAGCGCTTAGCCCAAGGAACGCTGACCATCCAATCAATGTAGCTACGAACCACTGTTGCTTCAGCAGACATTGGAGACATCATCTTAAGCTTTTGCAGCTCTTGCTCTGTCTTTTCACGTGCCTCTTGAGGCATTTTTGATTCGTCAATCTTCTTCTGTAGCGTTTCGAACTCGTCTGGTGCGTCTTCCATCTCACCAAGTTCTTTCTGAATCGCTTTCATTTGCTCATTCAGATAATACTCACGCTGAGATTTTTCCATTTGCTTTTTAACGCGACCACGAATTCGTTTTTCAACTTGCAGCAAGTCGATCTCTGATTCCATCTGGCCCATCAGGAATTCCAGACGCTCAGTGACGTCAACAATTTCAAGCACTTGCTGCTTATCCACCAACTTTAACGGCATATGAGCCGCAATGGTATCCGCTAAGCGTGCGGCTTCGTCGATACCATTAAGTGACGTTAGCACTTCTGGTGGAATCTTCTTGTTTAGCTTAATGAACCCTTCAAACTGATTAATCGCGCTGCGAACAATCACTTCTTGCTCACGCTCATCCAATTCTGGCGTAACAACAAATTCAGCTTCCGCTAGGAAAAAGTCACTCTCTTTAAAGTGATTAATTTTTGCTCGCTGCTGGCCTTCGACCAATACTTTTACTGTGCCATCCGGAAGCTTCAAGAGCTGGAGAATGGTGGCTACCGTACCTACGTCAAATAGGTCGTCAACCGTAGGCTCGTCAGTATCCGCTTGCTTTTGTGCCACAAGAAGAACTTGTTTGTTGGTTTCCATCGCCGTTTCTAGACAGCTAATCGATTTCTCACGACCAACAAACAATGGAATAACCATGTGTGGGTAGACCACTACGTCACGTAGAGGTAGTACCGGGATCTCGATACGCTCGGAACGTTCCAAGTTCATATAATTCTCTCTTCCGCTTTCACGTTTAACGTATTACTTAAGGCAGTATATGGGGGCTAATTGTTTGGATTCAATAAGAGAAATAAAAAAAGGAGGTAATTACTTACCTCCTTTTTCATTATGGCTGAATTTACTCTGCTCCAGCTGCCTGATTGTCTGCGTTACTGTAAATAAGCAGTGGCTCTGACTCGCCATTAATGACGGACTCATCAATCACGACTTTACTAACGTCTGTTGCAGATGGTAATTCGTACATGGTTTCAAGTAGCACGCCTTCAAGAATCGAGCGTAAGCCACGAGCACCTGTTTTACGCTCCATTGCTTTTTTCGCGATAGCGCGCAGCGCATCTTCACGGAATTCAAGTTCGGCGTTTTCTAGCTCAAACAATGCTGCATATTGCTTGGTCAGTGCGTTCTTCGGTTCACATAGGATCTGAATCAACGCTTCTTCATCAAGCTCAGTCAGTGTTGTTGTTACAGGTAGACGACCAATGAATTCTGGAATGAGGCCGTACTTCACTAAGTCTTCAGGTTCAACTTG
>NZ_JADDYG010000838.1:24193-26566 GCF_015163535.1 Vibrio sp. OPT46
AGCGTTTTCCAGCTCAAACAATGCTGCATATTGCTTGGTCAGTGCGTTCTTCGGTTCGCATAGGATCTGAATCAATGCTTCTTCATCAAGCTCAGTCAGTGTTGTTGTTACAGGTAGACGACCAATGAATTCTGGAATGAGGCCGTACTTCACTAAGTCTTCAGGTTCAACTTGAGTAAATAGCTCACCTACCGTCTTCGATTCATTCTTCGAACGAACTTCAGCACCAAAGCCAATACCTGTACCTGTTGCAACACGCTGCTCAATCACCTTGTCTAAGCCAGCAAAAGCACCACCACAAATGAACAGGATCTTAGATGTGTCCACTTGTAGGAATTCTTGCTGAGGATGCTTACGACCACCTTGAGGTGGAACCGATGCAACCGTACCTTCGATAAGTTTTAGTAGCGCCTGCTGAACACCTTCACCAGATACGTCACGCGTAATAGATGGGTTTTCAGCTTTGCGTGAAATCTTATCAATTTCATCAATGTAAACGATGCCGCGTTCCGCTTTAGCTACATCGTAATCACATTTTTGCAGAAGCTTTTGGATGATGTTTTCAACGTCTTCACCTACGTAACCGGCTTCGGTTAGTGTCGTCGCGTCTGCCATTGTAAATGGCACATCCAAGAATCGAGCTAATGTCTCCGCAAGTAGTGTTTTACCGCTACCTGTAGGACCAATTAGAAGGATGTTACTCTTACCAAGCTCCACACCTTCGCTCGTTGTATCACCATTGCGTAAACGCTTGTAGTGGTTATATACCGCAACTGCGAGCACTTTTTTCGCGTAATCTTGCCCGATCACATAGTCATCAAGGTGTTCACGGATCTGTTTTGGCGTTGGTAACGCTTCAGATTCTTTCTTAGGGAGAACATCCTTGATTTCTTCGCGAATAATATCGTTACATAAGTCGACACATTCGTCGCAAATGTACACTGACGGACCTGCGATTAGCTTGCGAACTTCGTGCTGACTTTTGCCGCAGAAAGAACAGTACAGCAATTTACCGCTGCCACTTTCTTTGCTTTTATCTGTCATTCGCTAACCTCTTAGCCTTTACTCTTCATGAATGAGTGTATATCAATTTTTGCCAAAATGCGCTGGCTAATTACTCGCCACGGTGGCTTAACACTGCATCCACGATACCGTATTCCACAGCCTGCTCTGATGACATGAAGTTATCACGATCAGTATCGCGCTCAATGACTTCAAGAGGTTGGCCTGTATGTTCTGCTAACAACTTGTTTAGCTTCTGTTTAATCGTCAGGATTTCCTGAGCATGGATTTGGATATCAGAAGCTTGACCCTGGAAACCACCCAATGGTTGGTGGATCATTACACGAGAGTTAGGCAGTACGTAACGCTTACCTGGCGCACCACCTGCAAGCAGGAAGGCACCCATTGAACATGCTTGACCCATACATACTGTGCTCACATTTGGCTTAATGAACTGCATGGTATCGTAAATAGACATACCAGCTGTTACGCTGCCGCCTGGAGAGTTGATGTATAAGAAAATATCTTTATCTGGATTTTCAGATTCTAGGAAAAGTAGCTGAGCCACGACAAGGTTTGCCATGTGGTCTTCCACTTGACCCGTTAAAAAAATCACGCGCTCTTTCAGCAGACGTGAGTAGATGTCGTAAGAACGTTCGCCTCGGGAAGTTTGTTCAACCACCATTGGTACTAGCGCGTCCATAATTGGCGACATTGCATTTTTTTCTTGGTAGCTCATATTCTTATGTCCCTAAAATAAATGGCCCGGATGATGACTATCATACGGACCATTGTTAGCAGAATAGTTAACGTTAAGTCAACCTTCTACGCAAGATATTGCTTATTAAGCAGCAGGTTGTTGTTGGTTAAGTAGCTCGTTGAAGCCTACTTCTTTCTCAGAAACCTGTGCTTTAGCGATGATCGCGTCGATTGCTTGCTCTTCTAGAGCTACGTTGCGCATGTTGTTCATCATTTCTTCGTTTTGCTCGTAGTAAGCAATAACTTCTGATGGATCTTCGTATGCAGTAGCCATTTCTTCGATTAGCGCTTTAACTTTCTCGTCGTCCGCTTTTAGCTCTTCAGATTTGATTACTTCACCTAGTAGAAGACCAACAACTACGCGACGTTTAGCTTGTTCTTCGAACAGTTCACGTGGAAGCTGAGCAGCAGCTTCTGGGTTACCACCGAAGCGTTGTGCAGCTTGTTGACGTAGAACTTGGATTTCTTGCTCGATAAGCGCTGATGGTACGTTAATGTCGTTTTGCTCAACTAGACCGTCAATCGCTTGCTCTTTGATGCGGTTCTTAACAGCTTGCTTAAGTTCGCGTTCCATGTTCTTACGAACTTCAGCTTTAAGTGCTTCAACACCAC
>NZ_JADDYG010000838.1:26576-28287 GCF_015163535.1 Vibrio sp. OPT46
GATGTCGTTTTGCTCAACTAAACCGTCAATCGCTTGCTCTTTGATGCGGTTCTTAACAGCTTGCTTAAGTTCGCGTTCCATGTTCTTACGAACTTCAGCTTTAAGTGCTTCAACACCACCTTCAACAACACCGAACTTAGCAACGAACTCGTCGTTTAGTTCTGGTAGTTCACGAGCTTCAACTTTGTTCACTTTGATTGCGAACTTAGCTGCTTTACCTTTTAGGTTTTCAGCGTGGTAATCTTCTGGGAAAGTCACGTCGATGTCGAATTCCATACCAGCAGTTTTACCAGCGATACCGTCTTCGAAACCAGGGATCATGCGACCAGCACCCATTTCTAGAGGGAAGTTCTCAGCTTTACCGCCTTCGAACTCTTCACCGTCGATAGAACCAACGAAGTCGATGCTTACGCGTTTGCCATCTTCTGCTGCTTCTTCAACTTCAACCCAAGTTGCTTGTTGCTTACGTAGAGTATCGATCATCTCTTCTACGTCTGCATCTTTAACTTCTGTTAGTGGTTTTTCAACAGTGATGCTCTCTAGGCCTTTAAGCTCAACTTCTGGGTAAACTTCAAAAGTTGCAGTGAAAACTAGGTCTGAACCTTCTTTGTTCTCTACAGGAGCAAAAGTTGGAGCGCCAGCTGGGTTGATTTTCTCTTTAACGATAGCTTCGATGAAGTGGCGTTGCATTACTTCACCAAGAACGTCTTGACGTACTGCTTTGCCGTACATCTTAGCAACCATTTTTAGAGGCACTTTACCCTTACGGAAACCATCGAAACGACGGTTTTTAGCGATGTTGCGTAGTTCAGCTGTTACAGCGTCTTCGATGTTTGCAGCTGGAACAGTAATGTTTAGACGGCGCTCTAGGCCCTCTAGCGTTTCAACAGTAACTTGCATTATATATAAACCTCTAAAGTGGCTCGGTTTTCCGAGCGTATGAGCGAAACTCAGAGGAGCTTACGCTTCATCCTTGTGTAGTGTTCTGTCCGAACACCTAATTTAAAATCGAGTATCGATACTGGTTGTCAGTACCGGACTAATCAGTGATATCTTCGATAAAATAACCAAAGGTATCTCCTATTAGCCTCAGGACAGAATTTTTAGACGCGACATTCTAGCGATCTGTCGCAACCCTGTCGAGCCAATAGCCACTATGTGGACATTGTCTGCGCTAAATTCTCGAATGCTGACCCATTTTTTCTTCAAAAATGCGATTCAGACACCGTCTAAGCATCGCCAGCATATCTAGAATGGGGACAATAGCGACTTTTTCAAGAGAATCGACCGGTTTTTTTATCGAAAAGCCTAAAAAGAGATCTTGCTCTTGTTTTACTCCACAGAGTTGAAAACTAAATCCCTAATCCTTCCTACAAACTATTAACATTTTCTTACGTGACCAAAGGAAGTTGTAAGGAGTGTAAGGATGTCGCAAAAAAAACGGATTCTGCTGACATTTTTTGCTTTCTATTTCCTGTGCGCAATTATCGGTGGCCATTGGGTTTGGCAGACCAGTTATCAATCTCTACTTGATAAACACCAATCACAGCTGGAGCAATTTTCTGGCCATATAAAAAATAAACTCGATAAGTACGCCCATATCCCAAATCTTCTCGCTAAAGATGATCCTCTTTATCAAGCGCTTCTGCACCCCAACAACAGTGCGCAACTGGAAATCACTAATCGGTATTTAGAATCCGTTAATGGCGTG
>NZ_JADDYG010000838.1:28394-32375 GCF_015163535.1 Vibrio sp. OPT46
CAGCGCTCCTTTATCGGGCGAAATTTTGCATTTCGCCCTTATTTCAAACAAGCCATTGTAGGCAAAAGAAGCCAATACTACGCACTGGGCTCAACATCTGGTAAACGTGGCTACTACTATTCTTATCCCATCATATACGCTGGCGGTGTACTTGGTGTCGTCGTGGTGAAGATGGACCTAAGTAAGATAGAGGACAACTGGCAGCAACCAAACAGTGTTTTTGTCGCCAGCGACCCATACGGAATTGTTTTCATGAGTAGCCGAAGTGAATGGCTACTCAAAAGCTTACAACCACTGACAAAAAAAGAGAAAAAGCAAGTTTGGGCAAGCCAACAATATCTTGATGCGCCAATTGAAACGCTTGGATTAGTGGGTAGTTTGGACGAGGTGCATTCTGAGCTTAAACAGGGTTACCCATACAATAAAGGAACCTTGGTGGTCTCTTCGCTGCCCCTTCCCGAACTCAAACTGACAATTCGTGTGCTGTCTCCTAAACAGTCGATCGTTTGGTTCACCATGGGTTACATCTTTGTACTCACTCTAGCATTCATGGTTTTGTTTTTAATTGGTCAGCTTATCTATCACCGTCAACAGCGTCACTTGCAACTTGAACGAATTCAACAAGAAGCAAATCAAAAGTTGGAATATCAAGTCATGGCACGGACTGCCGAGTTGCAAGCGGAGATCGCACAGCGTATCGATACCGAGCAAACTTTACGCGTTACTCAAGATGAATTGGTGCAAGCAGCGAAACTCGCGGTGTTAGGACAAATGTCGGCCAGTATCAGCCATGAACTGAATAATCCACTTGCAGCAATTCGTAGCTTTGCGGAGAACGGCAAGCTGTTTCTAAAAAAAGAAAAATATGAGCGAGTGGAAGATAATCTCACTCGCATTTCTGCTCTCACTGACCGTATGGCAAATATCAGTCAGCAACTTCGCTCTTTCGCCAAAAAAACCAGTGGTGACGAGTTGGCTCAATCTCGATTGTTCCCTGTGATTGCCTCTGTAAAAGAACTGATGAAGCCCGCATTTAAATCAGGGCGCGTCACGTTAGAAACAAATTTGCCAAAGCATGATGTTGAAGTGCAGATCAATATTATTCAACTGGAGCAAGTGTTGGTCAATTTACTGACTAATGCGATAGAAGCACTCAAAGAACAACAAGACAAACAGGTAGAATTATCTGTAGAACACGATGAGCACACTGATTTGGTTTGGATTCATGTTGATGATAATGGCCCAGGGCTTGGCTCTTTCTCACTTTCTGATTTATGTGAACCGTTTCTAACCACTAAACTGAACGGTTTAGGTTTGGGTCTCTCTATCTCGCAACAAATCTTAGCCAGTATGAATGGAAAATTATGTGCCCATAATCGAGAACAAGGCGGCGCTCGATTCTCATTGTGTTTACCTATCACTTCTTACAACACTGAACCATCAAAAGGATAAGATCATGTGTCAGGTGTTTTTTATTGATGATGAGGCCGATCTCAGAATCGCTATAGAACAGACCTTTGAACTGGCGGATATCGACGCCAAGTTTTTTGTGGATGCAGAATCGGCTTTAATAGCGATGCAGCAAGGAGAAGAAGCTGGCGTCGTGGTCACTGATATCTGTTTGCCGGGCATTTCTGGTATGGATATGCTGACAACTTTGACTCAACGCGATGCAAACTTACCCGTCATCATGATCACTGGACACGGTGATATTTCCATGGCTGTGCAAGCCCTTCATCAAGGCGCTTACGACTTTATTGAGAAACCTTTTGCGCCAGAACATTTGGTTGAAACGGTTAAGCGGGCGATTGAGAAGCGCAAACTAACCAATGAAAATGAAAAACTGCGCCTGTCACTTAAAGCCAGTAAAACCCTTGGTCCACGAGTTATTGGTGAAACCGCTAGCATCCAAATATTACGAGAGACCATCACCCAAATCGCCGATACCGACGCCGATATTTTATTGTTTGGTGAAACCGGTACAGGGAAAGAGTTAATCGCTCGTTCTTTACATGAGCAAAGCTCTCGCCGGAACCAAAACTTTGTCGCCGTAAATTGTGGAGCGGTTCCAGAGAACTTAATTGAGAGTGAACTCTACGGCCATGAAAAAGGCGCATTCACTGGCGCCGAAAGCCGTCGTATCGGTAAATTTGAGTTTGCACAAGGCGGCACACTTTTCTTGGATGAGATCGAGTCGATGCCTATCCAAGCCCAAATTCGTTTATTGAGGGTATTACAAGAGCGCGTGATTGAGCGTGTCGGTTCAAATGAATTATTGCCTTTAGATATTCGAGTGATTGCCGCAACAAAGGTCGATTTAAAACACGCAGCTGAAGAAGGTACTTTCCGTCAGGACCTCTATTATCGGCTCAATGTCGTGACCTTGGATCTCCCGCCACTACGCGAACGAAAAGAAGACATTCCAGCCCTCTTTCACCACTTTCTGTTGGTAGCAGCTTCACGTTATGGCAAAAGCTCACCTAGCTTGTCACCCCAAGATCTAGCGCAACTGATGAGCCATGACTGGCCTGGCAATGTTCGAGAACTCAGAAATGCTGCAGAGCGTTTTGTGCTATTGGGTAAGTTAATTCAGTTGGGAGAATCGAACCCAGTTGCTAAGTCTTCCTCAAGCCTTGCAGAGCAAGTGGCGGAGTTTGAGAGAGCAGCCATTGAAGGCGCTTTATTAGAGAACAACGGTAGTATTAAACAGACAATGTGCCAATTGAATGTGCCAAGAAAAACCCTTTACGACAAGATGCAGCGCTACCAAATAAATAAAGACCTTTACAAATAAAACACGTTCAAATAGCTGGCATTATATTCAACTTGAATCATAATTTTTAACAACGGGTTTATCATGGTTGTTATAGATATGAACGAAAAAGTGAGAATACCGATTGTTACAGATACCGTGCTCGTAGACGGTTGCTATCAAGAAGAGAGAAGATTCGGTGAAGAGCGTCGTAAAAATAAAAAGAGGTGGCGACACTATGAACGTCGAATTAATTCAGACCCGCGCAAAACTTGTTACAAGTCAATAGACGAAGAGGTGTGAATTCTCACACCTCTTTCTACTTTCTGGCTTCCATTACTTGGTAATGATCTCCGGCCCCATCAAGGTAGTAGGCAACCAAGTCGAAACCCATGGTACATATGTGACGATAATTAGGAACAAGAACATCACTCCAACCCAGGGTAATGCTGCCTTCACTACGTTCATCATCGACATTTTGGCAACACCAGCGGTCACAAATAAGTTAAGACCCACGGGCGGCGTTATCATTCCTATCTCCATATTCACCACCATCATTATGCCCAAATGAATTGGGTCTATACCTAATGCAATCGCAATTGGGAACACGAGCGGCGCAACAATGATCAACAAGCCTGATGGCTCCATGAACTGACCACCAATCAGCAACAAGACGTTCACCACAATCAAGAAAGTGATGGGTCCGAGACCAGCCGAGAGCATCGACTCGGTGATCATTTGCGGGATGCGTTCTTCCGTTAAAACATGCTTCAAAATTAAGGCATTAGCAATGATGAACAGCAGCATGATGGTGAGTTTGCCCGCTTCATACAGGGTGTGTTTCGTGTCTTTATGAACAAAGGTTTGGAAGATTTTAACGAGCGCAGGTTTAGTGTTTTTCTTGTCTGCAAATGGCCCCATGTCTTTGTATACAAAGTTAGCAATAAAGAATGAGTACACAGCAGCAACCGCAGCGGCTTCTGTCGGCGTAAAGATACCGCCATAGATACCACCAAGAATGATGACGACCAACAACAAGCCCCAGCTTGCATCCTTGGCGGCATCAAAAGTTTCTTTCCAACCGACAAAAGGTTGCTTTGGAAGGTTCTTGATTCTCGCGGCAATGTAAATCGCGATCATCAACATGACACCCGCCAGCAAACCGGGAATCACACCACCAAGGAACATACGTCCAACTGACACATCCGTTGCGGCTGCATACACCACCA
>NZ_JADDYG010000838.1:32446-38216 GCF_015163535.1 Vibrio sp. OPT46
CAAAATCCCTAGCGTACCTGCGTTACAAATTACCCCAGAGGCAAACTCTTTTGAGTAACCGTTTTTGATCATACCTGCGATAACAATACTACCTATGGCAACAACCGTTGCAGGTGAGGAACCTGACAACGCGGCAAACATCATACACGCTACAACCGAAGCCATCGCCAAACCGCCGCGGAACCAGCCTACAATGGCAATGGCGAAACGAATGATCCGCTTTGCTACGCCACCCGTCGACATAAAGCTTGAAGCCAATATAAAGAATGGAATAGCCAATAGCGTGTAGTGGCCCGCGAATGCATTAAACAGCGTTTGAGCAACTGACGCTAAAGAGGCATCCGAATGCATTAAAAGGAAAAGAACACTGGAAAGGCCCAGCGAAATAGCAATTGGCACGCCAACCAGCATAAAGCCAATTACCATCAAAAATAGAAATAAGATATCCATGGCTTATTGCTCCTTGTTTTTAGCGTCTTGCGAGGCCTTTGGAGCCATTACGTCTTCAGCGTCACTCATCTCAGCTTTAAGAGATTCGAGCTCTTCCTCCGCTTCATGTCCTGCAATCAAGCGATCGAGCTTACCAGTAGCGATTTGCCACGTGACTTGAACAAATCTAAACGTTAGTAGCGCCATTCCAAGTGGCAAAGCGAAGTAAGGAATAAAACGTGGCAGCTTTTCATAACGCTCTCCCTCATTTAACCAGTCGGCCATGAACTGGAGTATTTCAGGCATCGGAATATCGTCCGTTTCATACCACGCTCGGTCAGTAGCGAACGGATACCAGTAGTTCCAAGCGCCAATTAACAGCAAAATAGAGAAGGCTAAGCAACACATTGCAGCAAAAAGCGCCAGGGCTTTTCGTTTACTTTCCGGAACGATGTTAATAATGACATCGACACCAATATGAAAGTGTTTTTTCACACCATAAGATGCGCCAACCAACACCATCCATGCGAACATGAAAACGGTGAGCTCAAGCGCCCAAAGAATATTGTCGTTAAAGACATAACGAAAGATGACATTGGCAAAGGTCAGCAAGGTCATGGCACCCAAGAAGAAAGCAATCAAAGTCTCTTCAATGGCATCGGTGATTCGTCCAGCCTTGGCAAAAAAAGTCTGTTCCATAATTACATCACGTCGTCTGTAGGGGGAAAGAGCCCCCTCAGTTTGAGAGGGCTAAATGTGCTAGGTGTTATTATTTTTGGTTAGACGCCAAAGCGGCTTCGATTAGGTCAGAACCAATGTCTTTTTCGAACTTCTTCCATACTGGTTGAAGTGCAGTGACCCATTCTTGGCGCTGTTCTGGCGTTAGAGTACGAACCACACCACCTGCTTCGATGATATTGTTCTTATTCGCAAGGTTTACTTTGGTTGACTCAGCATTACGCTGCGCAGTTACCTCTTGAATAATGGTGTTTAACTGCTCGCGCTGATCATCTGGTAAGTTTTTCCAGAAGTCGTTTGACGTCACAACTAAGTAATCCAGAATTCCGTGGTTCGTTTCCGTAATGCCATCTTGAACTTCGAAGAATTTTTTGCCGTAAATGTTTGACCAAGTATTTTCTTGACCATCAATAACCTTAGTTTGCAAGCCGCCGTAAACTTCTTTGAACGACATTTTTTGTGGGTTAGCACCTAGCTGCTCAAACTGAGCAACGAGTACATCAGACGCTTGAACACGGAACTTAAGTCCTTCAGCATCAGTTGGAGAAATGAGCGGCTTGTTGGCTGACATTTGCTTCATGCCGTTATGCCAAAACGCAATGCCTTGTAGGCCACGACGTTTCATTGAATTTTTCAGCTTTTCACCCGCTTCCGAGTTTTGGAAACGGTCAACCGCGTCGACATCATCGAACAAGAAAGGAAGATCGAAAAGGCGGTACTTCTTGGTGAATTTCTCAAACTTAGAAAGAGAAGGAGCAGCGAGTTGAACATCACCATTCAGTAGCGCTTCCAACACTTTGTCATCATCATACAGTGTTGAGTTAGGAAACACCTGCATACAGACTTTACCGTTCATCTCTTCGTTGACGCGCTTTTCAAGTAACGAAGCCGCGATGCCTTTAGGGTGTTTGTCCGCGTTCGTTACATGGCTAAACTTGATGACCGTTTCACCCGGGTCACAATTTGCGGCAGCATTAAAACTGGTAACAGCAAGTGCAGAGACAGATAGTAGAGTTAGAGGCTTAAACATTATTATTCTCCTTGTTGAATCACATCCCATCCCGTCCATGAGTAACTAGGTGTTAGGCGATGGGTACGGATGTTCAACAAGGAGCAATTAATGGACCATGTTAAAATTTACATGTATTTCAATAAATTAACATAGCCCATTAACATGAATCCGAAGTGTAACGAGTGAATTCCACCCAAGAAAAAGATACAAATGGGTGGGAAATGACCCATTTATGAAGAACAGCTTATCTCCATTTTCTTCCCCCATTCCGGCGGCAATTTCGCATAATCATCAAACTCGGTTTGCTCATCAAATGGGCGTTTTAACAGTTCGGCCAATCGGTGTAATTCGCTAAAGTCCCCTTCTTCCGCTTTATCAATCGCCAACTGAGCCAAGTAGTTACGCAAGATGTATTTGGGATTGGCTTGACGCATCTGTTTGCAACGCTGTTCGGTTGAAATCAGGCCCCCTAGTTCATCAACCTCTAGCTCACACCGAGCTAAGTACAGTTCAAGCCAAGCTCGCGCAGCTTCTCGGTCGAGAAATAAATCGATTACGGCTTGGGAAGGCGCATTATCAAGGTTTGAAAGCGTTCTGAAGAAGCGAGTGTAGTCCGTTTTGTTCTGGTGAAGAAGCTCAAACATAGCTTCAAACAAACGCCCATCTTCCGCTATCTTGGTTTTTAAGCCCAACTTCTCACGCATGAGGCGGCTGAACTGCTGGCTTAAATGAACTTCAAATTGACTCAACGACGATTCTAAATCTTCTCGTTCAACGAGTGGCGATAACGCATGCGCCAGTGCTGACAGGTTCCAAAGCGCAATTCTAGGCTGTTGATCAAATGCGTAACGACCCTGGTAGTCTGAATGATTACAAATGTATCCCGGCTCATAATCATCAAGAAAGCCAAACGGACCATAATCAAAAGTTTGCCCAAGAATTGACATGTTATCGGTATTCATCACGCCATGCGCAAAACCAAAAGCTTGCCAATATGCGATCATCTCGGCTGTTTTAGTCACGATGGCGTCAAACATCGCGGCATATGGTTTCTCCGCCGATGCACAATCAGCAAAGTGCCACTCAATCACCTTATCCGCCAACAGCTTCTGCTCTGCTAACTGGTTGGTGTAAAAGAAATGCTCAAAGTGACCGAATCGAACATGGGTTTCAGCCATTCGAAGTAACAAAGCGCCCGATTCCGTTTTTTCTCGATAAACAGGTGTATCACTGACCATCATACCGAGAGCACGTGTCGTGGGAACCCCAAGGCCCGCCATGGCTTCACTGCACAGGTACTCACGGATAGTCGAGCGTAATACCGCTCGCCCATCCCCCATTCGCGAGTAAGGCGTTAGCCCTGCACCTTTGAGGTGAAGATCAAACCAAGTACCATCCTGATGCTCAATTTCTGCCAACAGTAATCCACGTCCATCGCCCAAATCTGGGTTGTAAACGCCAAACTGATGGCCTGCATATTTCATCGCAAGAGGACGAAATTGTTCGAATTCACTAAGCCCAGAAAAAACCGCCAATAACTCATCGTTTTGCTCTTCTGGTAAACCAAACTGCTGTGCAAACTCACCATTCCAAGCGACCCAGCGAGTGTTGTCCAAGGGTTGTGGCTCGACCAACGTATAGAACGCTGACGGTAATTGACTAAAGCGATGGGTGAAATTGACCCGTTGCCAAATGGACATGTAGGGTTCCTTAATAAAAAGAAGTACTGTTGTGAGTATACGTGTGAATGTCCCTGTCATTCAGCCATGAAATGGACATGGGTATTTTGCGTGAATAACGCGAAGGCGGCAGGAAGGTATCAACCTGCCGCAGACCATCTCCTAAACGGAGGTAGCATGTAAAAGCAATCAAAGGGTTAAGCGGAAAATTCTTCACCCGTTTTTGGTGGCAGTGATGGCGTATCAAAACGAGCGCGTTCGATATCCACTACCGTTTTATAGCTCAACGATAACAATGCCAGCTGGTACGCGCCAAAAATACCATAGGCCACACCGACGAGGCTCAACATAAAGAGATTCGTAAAGTGGCTAAAGATCAGCTGACTGAGCAAGCCCGCACCCAATGGAATTAGTCCCATCAAAATGAATACTTGTTTGTTGTATGCTCTGCTCTGGTTCCACGAACGACGCAAACTGCGCGGCTGATGATCCATTGCAGTCGCTGGCAACACAAATGACCATCGCGCCATTACCCAATAGCCAGGAATGCTTGCAATCGTTGTGATAATAGCCATAGCAACAAAGTCGGCTTCACCACTTTCTGCAATGTAGATAAACGACAACGCAAAGATCGGGATACCAATAACGAGCATCATCATCAGTCCAAACAGTATCCACCAGCCTATGAAACGGAATTCTCGAGCTGACAAACGAAATACATCCAACGCCGAGTGCATGTAATCACCGACTAAATAAATTCGATGCACACGCACAGCCGCCATAGCGGCAACAAGTGGGTACAAAATAATTGTGACGAAATAAAACCCAGCGACATTGCCTTCTTGAACGTTCGCTTGATCTTGCCCCGTCATTTCAGGATACATAAAAGCAAAAATTGAGTGCACGATAATCAACGGAATACAAGCAATAACAATTGCGAGTAGATTCCTTCTGACCATCACTGCCGCTTCTCGGCATATTTCCGAAACAGAAAAGCCCTCGGTAGACATATAACATCCTTAGTTCATAAAAATCGGCCCCTAGGGTAACCGCAGAGTAGAAAAATCGCTTTAAAAATAATGAGAAACACATCTCATAAGATAATGAGAACGAAACCAAAATAAATCAGATAAAAAATAAGCCACTCAATGTGAGTGGCTTATACAGCAATTCCATACCGTTTTAGACGCGACGTCGCCAGCCTAATGTTGCAAGTAACATCAAAGCCCAATAAGAAACACTGCCGCTACCTTCAGAGTTCTTGAATGTCGTTGTCTTCAAAGAAGCAACAACCGTCACGATAACTTCCCCCGTAGCAGTGGCACCATGACCATCTGAAACCGTATATTGCAGCTTGATGCCGTCAGTAGGGCTATCCGGTGCTTGAAAACGGATTTTGCCATTCTCTACACTCGCACTTCCCACACCCGTTACGTTCTGTACGCTTTCTACAACCAGTTTATCGCCGTTCACATCCGAATCATTGCTCGCTGCATCAATCAGAATACTTTCACCAACGGCAACGGTCGCCGTATCTGCAAGCGTAAGTGGCGCTGCGTTTTTCATGGTTAAATCGACGGTAGCACTGGACGTTTCATTACTAGGATCAGTCACGGTTAAACGGAATGTCAGAACCTCACCCGCTTTTGCACCTTGAGGCACCGTAAAGCTTGTGCTAACACTGGTTGCATTGCCAAGAGAAACTGAAGTGCCAGCCAACTGCTCCCATTTATAACTCAACACGTCACCATCAGCATCCGTACTATTTAACGCAGACAACGTGACTCGCTGCCCAACCGTCATGTCTTTATTATCAACATCAATCACGGCCACTGGCGCTTCGTTGCTGCCAAGCACTTCCACCTGCACATTCACGATTGAAGATGAGTACGCACCATCAACCGACAACAAA
>NZ_JADDYG010000838.1:38271-44567 GCF_015163535.1 Vibrio sp. OPT46
CGATATTGGAAAGTGTCCAGACCAACGAAGTTAGCTTCAGGTTGGTACTGGTTGCCAGAGATGGTGCCGTGCTCAGGCTTCTGCACAATGTCCACATTGAACTGATACCCTACCGCCATGAAATCATTGTCCATCAGGTTCAGTTTGATTGGCGTATTTTTATTGGTTTGTAACGAATCAGATTTCGCTTCAACCAAGTTGCTCGCATCCACATTTAATAATGCTGCAAACGGAATATAAGAGAACCCGGCTTTTTCTAGACCAAACGTGCCAATCTCACTGTAATCACCAGTCCACATTACAGGTAGAGAGGCTTTTTCAGTTTTTAGCAAGCGACCGAAATCAAAGTTTGCATCAAATTGACCGCCTTCCAATTCAACGACCAATAAATGCTGACCCGCACTCAATTGGCTTGGTTGGGGGAATAAAATTCGAGATGACTTTTGGAAGTTACCTTGCTGTAAAAGCTCAGCGTTGTTTTGATTCAATATTAATCGATAGCCAATGTTTCCAGAAAATGGGAATCGCCAAACTCGATAAGTCATGTCACTTTGAGCGCTATCTCTTTGCGCGTAAAGTTGAAGACCATCAAGCTCTGTATCACTATTCAAGTCCAGTGGCACCGCCAGAGTGTTACTCCCACTCGCGTACACATAACCTTGGTGAAGAGAGTTCAGCCATGCTGATTTATTTGGTTCGTTTGTATGCTCAAGAGAAAAGCTACCGCCGTTGGTGTTGCTGGCAATGTTGGAAATACGAACCCCAGTATCAAACCCTGTGATCGCTCTCAGACCCGGGGTCGATGTATCTGAAATGACATCGCCACCATTAGGGTACAAATCGTCAGCGTCACTCCTACCATCATTTTCTAACTCATTCAGACCATCAGCCTGCATGATTTGAACCTGCATCGCACCAACATCATTAAAGCGGTTCTGGACATTGACCGACGTCGCCAGGATACCTTCAGCCGCCAATGCTCGGTCGTAACCGCTAAAGGTGCGATTTTCCAAGTAAACACGTGGGCCAAACTCTTTCAAGTACGGGTCGAGATACACCAGCTTGACATCGTCGTTGTTCACAGAAATAGGCGCTGGACTTTCATGAGTTACCGTTGGTACAACAAAACCAGCAGCGTGTTTGCTCCATGCACTCATGTTCACCGGAGTGTCACCAGCGTATGAATCTCCCGGTTTCTGCGCCCATGAACCGCCACCCATCACGCCCCAAGAGCCGATCGAGGCATCACTGTTCCTTGCGTACAAATCCGGTAAGCCAAGCATTAAGTGGCCAAGCTCGTGTACGATCACGCCCAAGGTCGCTTGATGATCAACTTGATAGTCAGCGAACACACAATAGTCTGTGATCTTTTTACCATCTAGTGTGACATCATCGTGAGAGAATTTGTGCGGCCAAATAGCAGGACGGTTGAGAACCCCTGTTGAACGATCGCCCCCCGCAAAAATAAACATGACAGAGAGTTCTGACGGTTCTACGGTACCATTTTGATTGCTGTCGTAGGCCGAAAGATTAAAGTATGGATCCAGTTTTTGATAAGCCTCGGTGAAAACCGCATTCAACTTGGCGGTGCATGTCTTATCAGTAGAACTAGAGTGACAGTTAGGGTGGCTTTGTGCCACAGTCACATCTATCACACCGTCATTGGCGGTGCCGTAACTCTCAAGTGCAGGAACAACTTTGAATTTACCTTGAGAGTTTTTATCAAAGTAATCCACAACGCTTTGACCATTGGTATTAAATACGCGTTGCTCAAAATCGTGCACCATTGCTTGGTCATCAAACGAAACTTGCACAACCAATAGGGGCTGCTGCTTCACCGTTGAACTGCTCATCGCCTGGTAACCTTGCGCCGAACGCAGTAGGTTTTTTCGTGCCATCGGTTCAATGGTTTTTAGAGAAGATAATTGCGGTTTAAATTGTAAATCCGGGCGAAACTTCGCCGACTCAGGTGGCTCACTCGACTGCGTTTTCACCACACCTGTCGAGATCAATATTGGCGTGTCTGACTCGCGCTGAATCCGCGCGAAAAACCAAACGCCGTCTTCCTGAAGTAAGGTATTGCCCTGCTTATCTTCAAACCAGTGGAAATCTGCCGTTCCACGTAGAATTGCCTCACTGGAACTACCATCGCTCAACGCAATAGTATGCCAAACCGGTGATGGCGGAGTAGTTGCCATGCTCTTCCCTGCAAGAAGCGCAGTTAGCATAGCCATGGCGAGTGTGTTGAATTTCAAAGTACGACTCCATCTTTTCGATTCGTTAATTAATACCAAGCACAACAAACACAAAGTAACCCTATGGGCATAGAGTAAGACTGAGTGACTATTGACGAAGGCTGGTATCAATTCGCTCAGATAACACGACGTAGTTTGGTGTCACACTACAAAAGCGTCGGATTCCAAAACGCTGTTATGAGCGTAGCTTCTGAGAATATAAATTGAGTGAATGAATAGTATCGAAACGAAAGGAAGAAGAAATGAACTTCTACGAATTTGTAGGTAAAACTGGGCAACATTCCACATATTCTATAAATGTACGAGCACTGCTATTAATCAATGCTCGTAATGGTCGCGCGGCCATTGTTTAACGCTATATTAACCTGTAAGAACGGCGTCTTCTGGGTATTTGACCAAGGTAGGTTCAGGACGTGCCAACATGTAGGCAAGCGTGAGCGGCCCAATACGACCAATGATCATCACCACGATCATAATGTATTTACCAGGTTCAGAAAGTTCCGCAGTCAAACCGGCGGTGAGCCCCACTGTGGCAAATGCGGAAATGGTTTCAAACATAACCTTATCAAAGCTGGCCTTCTCGGTAAGCATCAATAAAAACATTGCGCTTGTCAGGATGGCTCCGCTCACAACGATAATTGCCAATGACTTAGTCACAGTTTGCCAATTTATGGTTCGCTTAAACATAACCACATGTTTCTTTTGGCGTAAAAAGGTCCACGTAGCCATAAACGCAACAGCAAATGTGGAAACTTTAATACCGCCCCCCGTTGAGGTGGAACCCGCTCCAATTAACATTAGAACAATCATGGCCAGTAAGGCTGGCTGGGTAAACAACGCCAAGTCAACACTATTAAACCCTGCCGTTCGAGCACTCGCAGATTGAAAGAATGCCGCCAACCATTGTCCTGTTGCAGGTAAAGACGCCATTGTGTTTGGGTTGCTTCGCTCAAGTAACCAAAACATCATCGTTCCGACTAAGAGCAATATCGGTGTCGCAATCAGCATGATTTTGGTGTGAAGATGCAAAAAGTGGAAACCTTTGCGCCAGTTTATCCAGATGTCACCCACAACAGTAAAGCCAAGCCCGCCAAAAATGAATAGCCCCGCCAGTGTAAAGATAACCAACGGATCATTCACAAAGCTCATCATACTGTCAGAAAACAGCGCGAACCCAGCGTTGTTAAATGCAGAAATTGCATGAAACAAGGCGTAAAACATACCAGTCTTCCAGCCCATTTCAGGGACCCAGCGGATAGAGAGAAAAATAAACCCGATCGTTTCTGCAACAAGCGCGAAAACAACAATCCGCTTTACTAGTCGGTTTAGATTGACTTGCCGATCTTGCCCTAATGCTTCTTTCGCCAGCGCTTGTTGACGCAAACTCAAACGCACGCCGAACATATAGAGTAAGACCGCCGACAAAGTCATCTGCCCCAACCCACCGATTTGCATTAAAAACATCAGCAAGATTTTACCCGCAAGCGTAAAGTGTTGCCCAGTATCGACAACACCAAGCCCTGTCACACTAATAGCGGACGTTGCGGTAAACAAAGCATCCGTTATCGACAGGCCCGTAACAGAAAAAACTGGCAAGGTTAGCAATACCGCAGAAGGCAGTAAAACACCGAGAAAACTGAGCAATATAATTCGCGGTTCGTTGCCTTTCGCTTTCTCTTGTTTACCATCTGGTGCGTAAAAAACACCTTTCTGATGAAAATACGTCATAGCGATTTTAATTTATTTGCGAGCGCATCTTGAGGGCCGACCACAATAATTAGGTCACCAATTTCTAGTGTGGTATTAAGGTCAGGTGCCTTGGTAACTTCTGGGCCCCGTTTAAACCCTAGCACTTGCACGCCATCGACTTTGCACAGAGCCAAATCACTTAGTGTCTTACCCATCCAACGAGAGCCAATCACAAACTCCGTCATAGCTAAGCCACTGCCTAATGGGTGGAACTCAAGAACCCGTTTATCGAGCATTTTACGCGCGACACGTATCCCCATGTCACGCTCAGGCATGATAATGTGGTCTGCGCCAATTTTTTGCAGAACACGAGCTTGGAAGCGGTCGTTGGCTTTAACCCATACTGACTTTACTCCCGCCTCTTTAGCAATCAATGTCGCAAGAATACTGGCATTGACATCCGCTCCGATGGCAATCATCACCATGTCGTAATCATCAAGTTTGAGCTCAGCAACCGTCTCTTCGTGAGTACAGTTAGCCACAACCGCCTGACTAACAAAACTGGCGGCTTCTTTAACTCTGTCTTCGTTGATGTCAACGGCTAAAACTTGAGCGCCTGAATCTTGTAACTCTTTACACACTGCCAAACCAAATCGGCCAAGACCAATAACGGCGAATTGCTTATCACCTGTTTTCATTTGTGCCCCATCTTATGCATTCATTAGCAAGCAAAAAAGTTTGCGCCCATTCCTTACCTTGTGCAAACCTGCGGACAGATAATTGACAAAAGCTTAACGCACCTTGATTCACTTTACGTGTTAAGCGTATGACACTGATTAACTTTTTCCTCATTACCGAATAGAAACCGTCGCGATGGCTACATAATTGGATGCCTAAAAACGCAAAAAGCCGCAAGAATGCGGCTTTTAGATCATGGGATAAACTGGCTATTTTGATTCGCGCTTATCGTGCGGTTTACGTTTATTCTTAGGCACGTAATTTAAAATTGAAACTGGTACTGGCTTTCTTGGCGCAAAACCTTCAATTTCCACTCGCTCTAGCAAGTGCCCTAAACGACTTTCAATCATGCAGAGGTTCTTAAAGTCGTCTTTTGAAACCAGTGATATCGCCTCACCTTTCGCGCCAGCACGACCTGTACGACCAATACGATGTACATACTCATCCGCTGGGTAAGGTAAATTGTAGTTGATGACAACTGGCAGATTATCAATATCAATACCGCGCGCAGCAACGCCGGTTGCGACTAAGTACTGGATTTCACCCGCTTTAAACTTTTCTATTAATTCCTGGCGAACACGCTGATTACGGCCACTGTGGAATGCTTCTGCCACAATGCCACGTTTCTCAAGTTGGCTTACCAGTTTGGCTGCGCCGTGTTTAGTTTCAATAAATACCAGTACTTGCGACCAGTCATTTTCTTTAAGCAAGTGACTTAACAGCGACGACTTCATATCTTTATCGACGGTCGTGATCCACTGTTTAATATTTGATTTTGAGGCACTGTGCTTTGCAATCGTGATCTCTTCAGGATCAATAATCGCATTTTTCGCCAAGTCACGAACAGGGTTAGATAACGTCGCTGAGAACAGCAAACTTTGCACATGTTCTGGCATACAGTCGACGATTTTGTCGATCGCATCGATGAATCCCATATCCAACATTTTGTCGGCTTCATCAAGCACTAGCATTTCCACTTCATCAAAGTGAATCGCGCGTTGACCGTACAGATCAATCAAGCGCCCAGGCGTGCTTACCACAATATCGACACCCTCGATCAAGGCTTGTTTTTGTGGTGCATAATCCACACCACCAAACATCGCCATTGAGCGTAATGGTAAGTTTTTACCATAAGCTTCAATACTTTGATGAACCTGAAGCGCAAGTTCGCGTGTTGGCGTTAGGATAATCGCCCGAGCGCGTTTTTTACGTTGCGTTTCGCCTCGACTAAGCTTTTCTAAGATTGGCAGAACAAAACTGGCCGTTTTACCTGTGCCCGTTTGCGCTGCTGCAATTAAATTGCGGCCACGCAATACGATTGGAATGGCTTTTTGTTGGATAGAAGTGGGTTTTTCATAACCTAGCGCTTTTACTGCATCAGCAATCGATGCGCTTAAACCAAGCTTAGAAAATGGCATAGAAAGGTCTCAACAGAGGAAATGGGCGCGTAGTGTATCAGAATCCCCGTGAAGTAACAGAAGGATTCATGCGCGAAAAACTAGGAACATGACACAATCTTAGCCCATGAAATTGGGCTGCAAACCTTTTTCTAATTTTTTCCTCACTTTGTAGGAAACATCATTAAGCGTGATTTTCCCCGTGTTGTGGCGATCG
>NZ_JADDYG010000838.1:44625-49322 GCF_015163535.1 Vibrio sp. OPT46
ATACCTGCATTCTGTCGATAGGCAATTGAGCCTTGTCTGAACAAAACGAAAGACGGCGGTTTGCCAATCGCAGCAGGGTAGAGAATGGCCATGTAAGCATCTTCTAAGCTATTAATTTTATTTCGATAGGGCCAATAGTACGCTTTCACATAGTCAAGTTGTTCAAGCGCGCTCATTCTCGCAAGAGTCTTTGTGTTCACTCCTAATGATTCTGCGGTAGAGGGCATAAATTGAATTAACCCTGTAGCCCCGCTTCCGGAACCATTTTTGATGCTTGGACTGAAAGTTTCAGCAGTTTCAAATGCCATGCACGCCATAAGATGATTAGGATTGATCTTTAGCTCTTTACTAATACGGATGACTTTAGATTTGAACTCTGGAGAAACTTTACCTCCCCACGCGACCGCGTTCTCGGGATCTGCAATCGAAGAGACCGTTGATGCGTCATGTTCTTCGACAATTTTAGAAAGTAGAGGAAGCGTTTGGCGTAGTCGATGGCTCGAACTCACCAAGCGAATTGATTTGGTAAGAAACTTGTCTTTTTTTTGATGTAGTTTTTGGAACTTTACTAACTTATACAGTTGCTTATAAACCGTTTTCACAACGAAGCCGGATGTAGGGAACACTCCCAGAATGTAATCCATTTCCTACAAATTTAATATAAATATCAGCAACAGGAATTCTAGATGTGATCAATGTCACCATAAAAATTCTCAAATTCGATACACACCGATGTAAGTGGTCAATGTGTCTCCAACACGCTAGAAGTAAAAGTAAAGAGGCATTAAAAAGGTCTTACCAATTTTTTGGTAAGACCTGGGCTTACTGATTCTCGGATAAGCGAATGTATATTCTTACAGTTCAGCTTCCCGAACCAGTTCTGCAAGCGTCGACAAACGCTGCTCACTTTGTTTTACGTAAGGATTATTCGTATCCCAAGCATATCCAGCCAAAATCGCACTAATCATCTGTTTAATACGTGGGTTCGGGTTTTGATAGAAAATCACATCTTGCAACGTGCCGTTGTACCAGCCTTCCACATAAGTGCGGAATGTGTTCACTCCCACCATTAAGCGTTGCGAGTACTCTTCTTGCCAATCAACCTTTTCACCATTCAGGTGACGAACCACGCAGTCCGCTGCAAACTCTGCCGATTTCATGGCGATAGTGACACCCGATGAAAATACAGGATCAAGAAACTCACCAGCATTACCAAGCAACGCGTAGTGCTCTGTCGCTAAACGTTTGACGTTAGCAGAATAGCCACCCAACTCGCCCGCTGGATTCGGGTAATTCGCGTTTCGCAATAAAGCAGCCAAACCCGGCTCTTCATTGGCTAACTGCTGCAACGCTGCAATCTTATCTTCTGGGTATTGTTCGAAAAATTCTGGCTCACCCACCACACCAAACGAACAGGTACCATTAGAGAATGGGATTAGCCAGTACCATACGTCGTGATTTTCAGGATGAACTGAAATTAAAATTTTGTTGCGATCGTATTCCGGCTCTTGGGGAGAGATATGATCTTCGATATGGGTAAAGATCGCTTTTCTAAGCGGAAGACAAGAAGGTTCTTCTAGCTCCAACAAGCGTGGCAAAACACGCCCAAAGCCACTTGCATCCAGCACAAAATCTGCTTCGATTTGATAAGCCTTCTTATTTGAGTCGAGCACTTCTAATCGAGACTTTTTCCCTTCAAACACTAGGTTGAGCAGCTCATGCTGATAACGAATCTCTACGCCTTGCTCTTCAGCGCTATCTGCCAATACTTTATCAAAGTTGGCACGTTGAACCTGAAACGTCGTGCCCGGTCCTGGTGTGTATTTGTTTGTAAAGTCGAACTGGGTGTATACGCCATTACGACGAAATGCAGCACCATCTTTATACTGGAAACCAAACTGCTTTACTGCATGAGTCATTCCTGCTTGTTCAACAACTTCCATACATGCAGGGAGTAGGCTTTCTCCTATGGAAAAACGTGGAAAAGTCGCTTTTTCTAAGACAACAACATCTATGCCACGCGATTTTAATAAGGCAGAAACGGTTGAACCTGATGGCCCCGCTCCTACGACAACAACTTGCTTGAGCTCTGTTTTCATTCTGAATTTAGTTTGCTTGTAGTTTTAATAAGGTATGACCAAGGCCAATATTGTCGGTTCTTTCAACGACAGATAAACCTGCCGCTTCGACAATTTCTAAGAAATCATCACTGCGATAAAAGCGACTATTACCGTTAGCTAAACAGGTAAAATAAAGAGAAGTGGCATTAAGGCTATAGGAAGCTCCCGCGTATTTTTGAGCATCCCAAAACAGCTCCAATACGTAAATAGTATCTCCCTTCGTTAACTGGGCTTTAACTTTTTTAAGGATATTGAGGATCTCAATTGGGGAAAAGCAATCCAAGAACTGGCTCATCCACCATACGTCAGCATGCTCAGGCAATGTTTGTGCTTTATCAAGCATGTTTGCAGGGTATGGACGTACACGCTCGACGAACTGGTTTTCTGAAACATTCTTCATCGCTACTTCTAATTGCTGCGGTAAATCAACAATCGTCACTTGAACGTCAGGGTCATGTTTACAACACTGAATCGCCCATTTTCCCGTATTTCCGCCAATATCCACAAGATGCTTTGGCTTCCTTGCAAATACCTCTTTAAGCAGAAGTGGGAACGAGCGATCCGAATAGAAATGATCGAACTTAAACCAGCTCTGTTTGGCTTGTTCTGGTAACGTCGATAGACCTTGATAAATGGTCTCCCAATTGCCCAACGCTTTCAAACCTGACGGTTTACCTTCTTGAATTGCTTCCGTCAAATGCATCATCGCGGCGTAACAAACATCTGCCGTAAAATCCATGTTTGCATTCGTCATACCATCATGAAGAAGGTAAAAACCAAGGTTTGCAAGCGAATAGTTAGGTCGTTCCCATAAAACAATATGCGCACTAATCGCCATATCCAACAGTACTTTAACACCATATTCTGATACTCCCGTTTTCTCGGCAATATCTGTGGCACTCATGCCTTGTGCGCCAGCGCTGTCTAAAGCGGCTAAAATACCTAAATCTCGAAGCGTTTTGGCGGTCTGGAACACGATTGGTGCAAAAGATAACTTCTGAGCCTCTGTCTTCGCTTCAAAAGCATTAAAAGGGTCATTATTTTGATTTAACACGGAAAAACCTAACTGCAATTAATAGTTTTATTGTTGAGATTGATTGCCCAACAATGCAATAGCTCGCTGAATATCAACATTCAAGTTGTTTACCCAACGATTGTAATTGCGGTGGATTTTGCCATCACTTGCTTTGAGATTTACTGAGTTGAGATAAATAATTGAGTAATATTTATTATTGTATGGGATTTTTACTTCTGCAGAGTGTTTACGAACGTGGATTTTTGCAATAAGAACACCAGGGCTTACTTCTTCGATCGTCCAGCCTCGGTTAGTTGCTGATTGCACTATGGCCATTTTTACTTGTTTATTTTGAAGATCATAAGCAACTGGAGTATCCTCCACATTCATTACAGGTTGTACTCGTCCACAACCAACAAGAAGCAAAGTTAATAATAACGAGACATACAGCTTAAAACGCGACATGATAATTTCCTTTTTATTGTGAATTTGGGTCAACCCCAATTTGTATCGAGCTGTAAAATAAACAATTTAACCCAATATGCCAAACTCGAAGATCAACATTTCGTTCAATATTGATGCGTGGACAGCGAATTCATTAGGTTTATCCGAATCCAATGAATGGAAACAATGGGCAACAGAGATAAAATGGCCAGAAGATGGCAAAATCAATGTTGCAAATATTCCTGCGATGATGCGCAGAAGAATGAGCCCACTCAGTAAACTGGCGGTACAAACTGCAATCGAAATGCTTAATCAACATCAAGTTGATTACCTTGTATTTTCAAGCCGTCATGGTGAACTGCATCGCAGCGTCGCACTAGTTGAAGATATAATTAATGGAGAAGAGGCGTCTCCGATGGCTTTTTCTCAATCGGTGCACAATACCGCCGCAGGGCTTGCCACTATCGCAACTAAACAACCCATTCCCCTAACTTCTATCGCTGCGGCAGAAAACACATTCCAAAGCGCAATATTAGAAGCATGGCTGTTTTTGTCCGACAATCCTGACAAAAAAGTACTGCTTGTTGATTTTGATGAGCCTATGCCTGACTCTTATTTAGAATATGAAAGCCAACAATACCAAGGGTTTGGACTTGGCTTAATACTTTCTCATGGAGACAAGTTCGCGATACAAAGCTCCATAAACGCAGAACGTTCCGGTCATCCTCTTCCTCAAGGTTTAGTATTTTTGCAACAATACTTGTTAGATAAAAGCCAGTGGACTATTTTCGCTCCGCAACAAGCTTGGGAATGGCACAAAAAATGACTCGCTTAAATCAGTATTGGCGTGTGCTAGCAACAGGCTTTTGTTTTTCAGTATTTGGGTTAGGTGGTTTAGTACTGAGTTTCATTGTTATTCCGACCATTCGTATTTTTGTTTCAGACCAAACGGAACGCGAATATAAAGTTCAGGGTGCGATTCGATATTCATTCAACACATTTTGTAAATTGATGAAGCTAAGTGGCGCAATCGATTATCAAATTATTGGTGCCGATATTCTTCAACAAGATCGTAATTGTTTAATTGTTGCCAACCACCCTAGTTTAATCGATTACGT
>NZ_JADDYG010000838.1:49332-52579 GCF_015163535.1 Vibrio sp. OPT46
TTGAGTGGCGCAATCGATTATCAAATTATTGGTGCCGATATTCTTCAACAAGATCGTAATTGTTTAATTGTTGCCAACCACCCTAGTTTAATCGATTACGTTCTCATTGCTTCACAATTAAATCGCTGCGACTGTTTAGTAAAATCGGCAATATGGTCGAATCCTTTTATGAAGCACATCGTAAAAGCAGCCGGATATATTCCCAATGAAGCACCGGATGATTTATTAGCACTTTGTGATGAACGATTTAACAAAGGCAACGTGTTGCTTATATTTCCTGAAGGAACAAGAACAACACCAGGTGTAGAGCCGAAATTACAACGCGGTGCAGCACAAATTGCGGTAAGAACAGAACGAGATTTAAGAGTTGTCCATATTACGGTAACACCAAGTTTCCTCACAAAAGAGAAAAAATGGTATCAAGTACCGGCAACAAAGCCCTTTTTCAGGGTTGAAGTTAAGGATAAAGTTGAGATTACCCCCTTTATAAAGCAAACTACGTCGCCGACAATAGCGGCGCGACGCTTACAACAGCACCTAGCTGAAAACATTTTTCCAGAAAACTTTTATTAATAAGCAGGTCCCAGTGGAACAGTTACACAACGACATTAAGCAACTTATTATTGATGCTTTAAACCTTGAAGATTTAACCGTAGATAATATTGAAACGGATGCACCACTTTTTGGTGATGGACTTGGCTTAGATTCTATCGACGCGCTTGAGCTTGGACTCGCAATAAAAAAACAATACAACATCGTTATTGATGCCGACGACTCAAATACGCGCGAACACTTTGCGTCTGTAGCAAATCTAGCGAAATACGTTTCTTCTCAAACTAATGAATAAGTTGTAGGTATATTCATGACTGATGTAAATAAAGATCAAGTATTTGAACAAGTTAAAGATGCGCTTGTTGAGCTGTTCGAAATTGACGCAGCCGACATTCAATCAGATGCGCACTTATACCAAGATCTCGATCTTGATAGCATTGACGCCGTTGATTTGGTCGTACACCTACAGAATGTCACTGGCAAAAAAATCAAGCCAGCAGAGTTTAGTGCAGTAAGAACCGTTGACGATGTGGTTAACGCTGTCACTGAATTATTGAAGGAAAGTTAATGCGCCAATTGCTGACTGGTCTGTCTGCAATTGTACTGTTTGCCTACCCCTTCGCCGTCTATTTCGGTATAGATAAATTTGGCTTGAACTTAGTTGGGGGCTTGTTAATTGCTGCGTTACTTTTGCGTGTTTTCGTCGCAAATAAGACCCCACTAAAAGAGTTTAAGTTCTTGGCGCTCGTTACGGGCGCTGTTGGCATTGTCCTAATTACGCTTGGCATGGTGTTTAAACAACATGGGTGGCTTCAGTTTTACCCTGTCGTTGTCAATGTATGTATGCTGTGTGTATTTGGACTGAGCTTAAAACAGCCGCAATCGATCATAGAGAGGCTTGCTCGCTTGCAAGAACCCGACCTTCCGGCTAGTGGCGTGGCTTACACTCGCAAAGTGACGATGGTTTGGTGCGCCTTTTTTACGCTCAACGCTGCCGTTGCACTCTATACCTGTTTCCTACCAGTAAAAATATGGACGCTTTATAACGGCCTCATCAGCTACTTACTTGCTGGTGGCTTGTTCGCTGGAGAATGGATCGTGCGTCAATTTGTTCGAAAGGAACACTAATCGTATGAATACAACGTATTCGAGCTTTACCTCCCTAGCGACCTTGTTCATCGCGGAGAGGTCTGAGCAATCCCCAGTCTCTTACGATCGCGATACGGTTATCACGTGGGGTGATTTCCAACAGCACGTCGCAACACTTACTCAACAGCTAGAAACCCAACCAACGCAAAACATTGCGTTGTGTTTTGGCAACAGCTACCTGTTTGCCGTTGGCTTTTTTGCTTGTTGTTATGCAGGAAAATCCATTGTATTACCTGGTAATTACCAACCAGAAGCACTCAAAGAGCTCAGTGAGCACTACGATTTGTTGCTGCATGATGCCGATGTCTCGGCTCCAGAACTCGTGAGCTCGCTTTTGATCGAAGCTCAATCATTGCTAGAAACCACCGTGATTAACGAGCCAGAGGCCAAACAACCTTATTTTTGGCGTGAATTAAACCTGGCAGAAATACCAGTAACGCTATTTACTTCGGGTTCAAGCGGCACACCAAAAGCCATTGCAAAAACGCTGAAACAGCTCGATATCGAAGTTTCTATTCTAGATAACCTATGGGGCGACACGGTTGCCAGCACACGCGTTGAAAGCACCGTTTCTCATCAACACATTTACGGCTTGCTGTTCCGCGTATTGTGGCCTTTGTGCTCCGCACGTCCATTTTCAGCACACAACCTTGAGTTCCCAGAGCAAATTGTCCATCACGCTGATGCTGACACCACGCTAGTAAGCAGCCCTGCGTTACTAAAACGACTCAGTGAAGAGCACGATCCGGTTGCGATTCGGTGTGTATTTTCTTCTGGTGGCCCCTTGCCAAACCAAGCGGCGCAGCACAGCCAGGAGTTGTTTGGGTCACTTCCTATTGAAGTGTTTGGCAGCACAGAAACCGGCGGCATCGCTTACCGTCAGCAGCACGTAGCTAGCACTCCCTGGACGTTATTCCCTGGTGTTGAAGCCGAGCTTAACCATGAAAATTGTTTAAAGCTCCGCTCGCCACACATTGATGAAAACACTTGGTACCAAACTGCGGATGAATGCTATTTCCATGATAGTATTTCTTTTGAATTGCGTGGACGCACTGACCGAATCGTCAAAGTCGAAGAAAAGCGTATTTCCCTTGTCGAAGTGGAAAAACGTTTAGAGCAATTGCCGTGGGTTCAAGAAAGCGTGGTGATCCCAATGGAAGAATCTGGTCGTCTCACATTAGTCTCAATCATCGTACTTAACGATAAAGGCGGTGATGTGCTTGATGAACTTGGTAAAGGCAAGTTTTGGCTTGAACTTCGCAAGGCACTGCGCAATTGGTTAGAACCGATCGCTATCCCGAGAAAATTCCGAGTGGTCGACGAAATTCCATTGAACAGCCAAGGCAAACGCCAAGTTGCTGAAATTGAAAAACTATTCCAATAAAGCTAGTAACATGGAAAAAAGAAAACCAACTATTCAGAATATTGAAGTGAGTGACCATACCGCGGAGCTGTCGCTGCGAGTGGATGCTGACATCTTAGATTTCCAAGGTCATTTCAATCACTTCCCTCTTTTACCCGGCGTCACTCAAATTGATTGGGCGCT
>NZ_JADDYG010000838.1:52589-55341 GCF_015163535.1 Vibrio sp. OPT46
CACCACAGAGCTGTCGCTGCGAGTGGATGCTGACATCTTAGATTTCCAAGGTCATTTCAATCACTTCCCTCTTTTACCCGGCGTCACTCAAATTGATTGGGCGCTGTTCTACGCCGTTCAACATTTGAATACTCCCAAGGTATTTAAAGGAATGGAAGTCATCAAATTTCAAGAGCCGATTCTGCCAAACGCCGACGTTTGCCTCTCACTCTCTTGGGACAATGAGCGCGAGAAATTGACCTTTAAGTACACATCGAAAAACGGTGAAACCTTGGTGACTCACTCTTCAGGCAAAATGAAACTGGGTGAGTCACGTGAGTGATTATCGCCCCTGCTTTTTAATTCCTTGCTACAACCACGGCAGCACAATTGCAGACGTGGTTGCGTCGTTATCCTCTTTCGCTTTGCCAGTGCTGGTCGTGGACGACGGCAGCAATGAAGACACCAAACAAGCGCTTTCTGCTTTGAGTGAGCAAGGGCTGATAAAACTGATTAGTTTGAGAGAAAACCAAGGCAAAGGTGGCGCTGTGATGGCAGGCCTACATCAAGCTCACCAACTTGGTTTTACGCACACCATTCAAATCGACGCAGATGGTCAGCACGACCTAGAAGCATTGCCGAAATTGCTCAGCGCCAGCGAAACAAAACCAGATAACCTGATTTCGGGCCAACCGATATACGACGAGAGCGTACCCAAATCCCGTTTGTATGGTCGCTACGCTACACACGTTTGGGTGTGGATAGAAACCTTGTCACTGTCTATCAAAGACAGCATGTGCGGTTTTCGCGCCTACCCAGTGGCGAAAACGGTCGCCGTGTTGAACAAGTACAGCATCGGCAAACGCATGGATTTTGATATCGAAATTCTAGTGCGAATGTATTGGGAAGGCGTCGACATTGATTTTGTTCCAACGCGCGTGATCTACCCTGAAGGTGGCATTTCCCACTTCGACGCATTGTGGGACAACGTCAAGATAAGCTGGATGCACACTCGCCTATTTTTTGGCATGTTGCCGCGCATTCCTTCGCTACTCGCCAGAAAGCACAGTCACACAGACGACAGCAATGCCCACTGGTCGAAACGAAAAGAACAAGGCACGATTTTAGGCATCAAAACCTTGCTCGCGGTTTACCGCTTGTTCGGTAGAAAAGCGTTCGACCTGATTTTAAAGCTAGTCATGCGCTACTACCACTTCACGGGTAAATCTGCCCGTGAAGCGTCTGAGGTTTACCTGAACAACTTACAGCACTACGCAGCGCAGCAGAACATCGCACTGCCAAAGCAGTTGGACAGCTATCATCATCTGCTTTCCTTTGGGCGTACCATGCTCGACAAACTGGCAGCATGGCAAGGTGACTTTAACGTCGATAACCTAACCATTCACGGCCAGCATCATTTCGAAGAGATGGCGCAGAAAAAACAAGGTGTGCTCATATTAGGCTCGCACCTTGGCAATATCGAACTCTGCCGCGCGCTTGGTCGTCGACACTCTCATGTCAAAATCAACGCCTTGGTATTTACCCAACACGCTGAACAATTTAATGCGGTAATGAAGGCGGTAAACCCAAACTCGGAACTGAATTTGATTCAAGTCAGCTCAATGGGACCAGACACCGCGATTCTGCTTCAACAAAAAATCGAGCAAGGCGAATGGGTGGTGATCGTTGGCGATCGCACTTCCACCAGCAAAGAAAATCGTGTCGTTTGGGCAGATTTTCTTGGTAAACCTGCCCCATTCCCGCAAGGCCCATTCATGCTGGCCTCGGTATTAAAAGCGCCGGTTTATCTACTCTTCGGCCTACGCGACGATGAAGCAAACACTCCGCATTTTAATGTGTACTTTGAACACTTTAGTGACCAAATCACGCTACCGCGCAAGGAGCGTCAGCAGGCACTAGAACGCGTTGTTCAACAGTACGCACACAGATTAGAACACCACACACTGCAAGCGCCGTTACAGTGGTACAACTTTTTTAACTTCTGGACTTTAAGTAATCAGCCACATGACAAACAACAATAATCACAACATCACTTTTGGTGCCCAATCTTTAACCATCGAAGATGTCGTTGCCATTGCTCAAGGTGCAAAAGCAAGCATGAACACCTCGCCAGAATTTACCGCGAAAATTGATCGTGGCGTGGCGTTTCTGGAACGATTACTGAAAGAAGAAGGCGTTATTTACGGCGTGACCACGGGTTACGGCGATTCATGTACTGTGGCGATTCCACCCGCTCTTGTGGATGAACTTCCGTTGCACCTTACACGCTTCCATGGTTGTGGCTTAGGTCAAATCCTTTCTCATGAGCAAGCTCGTGCGGTGCTAGCAACACGTTTATGTTCATTGTCGCAAGGCGTATCTGGCGTGTCTCACGATCTGTTGAACCAAATCGTTACGCTTATCAACCACGACATTGCGCCGCGTATTCCACAGGAAGGCTCGGTGGGCGCAAGTGGCGATTTAACGCCTCTGTCGTACCTAGCGGCGACCTTGATTGGCGAGCGTGAAGTACTTTACAAAGGCGATGTGCGATCAACACAAGAAGTGTTTTCAGAACTGGGCATTGAGCCAATTCGCCTAAAACCAAAAGAAGGTTTGGCGTTAATGAACGGTACATCCGTGATGACTGCTCTCGCCTGTCTTGCCTACAAACGCGCAGAATACCTAGCTCAGCTTTGCACCAAGATTACCGCGATGGTCTCTGTGGGTATGCAAGGTAATGACTTCCACTTTGATGAAGCGTTGTTTGCGG
>NZ_JADDYG010000839.1:0-240 GCF_015163535.1 Vibrio sp. OPT46
CCGAGTAGAAAACTTTGATGAATTGTTTAAAGCGGCGGATGAAAAGTTATATCAAGCCAAAAGTACCGGCAAAAATAAGATCTGTTACTAGGATTTAGATACAAAAAAGGACGAGATATTCGTCCTTTTTTGTGTTCGGGAGTTATGCAACCTGAGAGTTTAAGTCATCGCGGTAGCGTTGAATATGCTCAACAATTGGTGCGGCTTTGTTGAACGTTCTGATTTCTCTAAATAGGTCTT
>NZ_JADDYG010000840.1:0-1419 GCF_015163535.1 Vibrio sp. OPT46
TTTTTTCCAGGGGGTCTTAGCAGTGGCGAAGCCACCAAGGAGTAGAAACATTTAGGGCGAAGCCCTAATTCGTTAGCGTCGAAGACGCGAAATGGAGTTTGATTCTTTGCGAGCGAAGCTCGCTTCATTCGAGTTAAAGCGAGTGAGGTAGTTAAGGTTATTGGTGTAGTAACAGCGGCTTGTGGTGTGCTTTAGGTGGTGGATACCGTGTATATTTATGGTTTGAAGTCCCTGTTGATTTGGGAGAGAAATGATTAAGAGCTTTAATTTGAGATAGTCTGTTTCGGATTACTTCAGTTTATCCGGGCTTTAAGTTATCTAGAGAACTAATGACGATTCAAAGAGCTATTTCTTACTGCGCTCTTGGTTAAGTCAGTTACAGTAGAGCGGGGGCAAGCCCGCTCTACTAGCTCACTGTGTGGCTTATCGTCCAATTGTTAAACCATATTTTTTCTCGCGCTGCTCGAATGCATAACCACCACCTTCGAGGATCTCACACACACGAGTTCGAATACTGTTGGAAGCACTTAAAGGGCCATCTTCAACTGCCCCAGCTTGATAGCTAAGAACTTCATCCTCGTTGTTGGCTATAATAACTTGCTCAGCATCGCTGTTTACAACCAAGTTTGCATTGTGCGTTACGATAACCACTTGGCGATATTTTTTGATTTTTCTGAAGAGAGGAACTAGCTGCTTCATGATGAAGTCGTTATCTAGATCGTCCTCTGGCTGGTCAAATATGAATGGTGAACCAAAAGGATCAGTTGCTAGCTTGAGGCATACATAGAATGTACCTCTCTGGCCAACAGAGAGCTTATCAACAGTCTTGTTCTTATACTTAAACTCAGCATTCACATGAAGGTAGGTCTGTACCGAGATTGGTTTGTATAGATAGTCTAGTAGCTCAAATCTGCCTGACTGGTTGAAGTACTCTTGCCTCCAGCAGAAATCTTCAAGAGATATAGGAACAGCAACCTCTGGAATTGTAATGATTTCTTCATTCATTATTAGCTTGAAGAAATCATCAATATTGTGGACATTGAATGTCTGATTGAGCCGTGTCAAAGATGTTAGGGTTGATGTCTCTCGGAACTTGCCTCTGTTGATGCAATTGAAGAGCCCACCGTAAAACTTCTCTAGATTGAATGACACAGAGCCATAGATATTGATGTCAGTTAGTATGTCTTGTACTAGCTGGTTTTGTTCATCATTCCATGATTGCTGCGGCATACCTAAGGTAGTAAATGCGCTGTCTATCTCATCTTTCTGCGTGTCAAGATAGTTTTTATACGCTTGTGCGAAAACCTTTCTGTCTTCTACAAGAGAGAAGTACTGAGCATTTTTTTCTTTTATCTCAGCCAGCTTGTTGTTAGCTAAATCAATTTGAGTTTGGCACTCATTTACTTTAGTTAATAGGGA
>NZ_JADDYG010000841.1:0-231 GCF_015163535.1 Vibrio sp. OPT46
ATTTTGTTACTTCTATCACGTTCAATTGTGTTACTTACAGAAAAATCATTAACCAGCGCACATTTGAATTAATTGTTAGCGCTAGAGGAAGTAGTTTGAAGGTGACAGGCTACAAAGAAGGGGTTTAGTGTTCATTTGAGAGAATAGTGCTCACTCGCTTCCCTATGCTACTTGATGGTAACTCATCTCTATTTGTTGATGAAAAGTAGCAGCTAAGGTTGAACGTAACTA
>NZ_JADDYG010000842.1:0-16102 GCF_015163535.1 Vibrio sp. OPT46
TCAAGAGTTCTTCCCATACCATAGATATCAGAACGTGCTGCAACATCTTCCTGAGAAAGACCTGCTTCAGTTCTAGAACCAATGAGGAATTCTATAAGTTGTTTGTTGATGTTTTCGTTGCTCATACTCTGTACCTGCTAATCAGCAAAGCGTTATTGCTTGCAGATTTTAAGACGTTTTTGTCTAGAACAAGGTCAATATAGAGCCCTAGATAAGAACTGTCAATAGATTAGACCATTTTGTCTATGTAAAATGCACATTATCAGTAAAGCATTAAAATTTAGTGACTTATAACTCTGATCACTTTTTCTTATCTGATAAAAAACTCATTAATTGGGTAGGTAGCCCTTGTCATAGAGCAATCTGAATAGTCACCAGTATCGTAGCCACTTTTAGCATTACCCAAAATAGGCCAATTTATGACAAAAGAAATGAGTCCTGATTCTTGTGCTAGAAAGGATTTGGGGCACTTCTGAGTTACGAAGTGCCAACTGTGAAGGTTCTGGGTATAAACGATTTAGAATTAATACCCTACAATGTTTCTATCAGATTAGGAAAAGTATGTTGATTCCTTAATGGTTTGTTATGCACGATCAATTAGTTACTGATAAACGAATAATAGTTCCTATAATTGATACTGCCAAAGCCAAGATTGAAAGCCAAATTGAAATATTAAATTTCCTTTCTTGTTTACGCATATCTATCAACATGAGCAAATGGTTGTAGCACTGAAACTACTGTTTTGAGTAATCGCTATTTACATCATAGGGATTGCGGGTCCCATTAGATGATACGATCTTGGGGTAGTATTCGTAGAGTTGTCTCAGCATCCCTTTAAGTTCTCTGTGCGACGATTCAGCTGTCTCAGGTTCAAAAAACCTACATTTGAAGTTATTTACATCTTTTATATTCGCCATTCAGTACAACCTATTTGATTTGAACCCATTAGTGCAGAACGCCCGCAACACCGGACAAATTGAAGCGCAGCGAAAATTTGTTCCGAGTGCTTGCGCTTGTTAACACTCATTGGATTGATTTACCAAGCTTTATGAATAATGCCATGTAAGTAAACTGAATTTCTTCTATCAATTTTCTCACTTTTTCAGAATGCTTATCGCCCCAATTAGTATCGTCCTATTCAACAACACCTGTACATTCTGAAATGCAGTTTGTAGTTTGATTAGCTCCATTGACATATTAGCGTCGGCTAAAATACTTACATATGCTGACACCCTAGCTAGGGCAGAGTCAGCTTCAACCTGAAGCTTTACATCCGCAAAGAATCTATCGCGTATCATCTGGTCGAATAGTTTTTTATTGAATGAATCGCCAGAGCTGCACATTGAGTAGTACGCTTTTATAAGCGATAACGTATTGCTGTAGATTGGCTCTAGCTCTTTGACTACTCGATCGATAATATCCTTTTTAATTTCAGCAACCCGCTTTCCATCTTCAAAACGATGAGTCTCTCGCTGTAGGCTTAAGTCTTTGTCGCTCTGTAATTCAGCTACTTTTATTGATATTTCCTTAGCATTCTTATTTCCCAAGTAACCAAATATAGCTCCTAAAACTGCTACAAAGTATGGCCCGGATACCTTGACGAGTTCAATGAATCCGTTACCTATCAATTTCCAAAATTCTACATCCAAGGTGCATGGCTCCTTTGAGTGTTAACAGTGTTTTTTCAGACGACAATGTCCGTATTTTTCCAAGGTCAAATATGGATACATCTAATGTAACTATCTGGTTTAACGATTAAATACTAGAAGGACTTAGATAAATGTGGATCATGTCGTCATAATGAGATTAATCATGCCACTTTCAGGTTGATAGTCAACTTAACACATATTTTGCATGTGTTATGAAAAGAAGAAATGTCCAGCTTTGGGTGATGGTTATAAATTGAAATGGGGCAGAATCTATTAAGGGTAGCCAGTCAGATCTAATCACATCGTGGAAACGAAACTGGCAGATTGCATTCAGACTAATACAAATCATAGCTCCCCAACTTTCCGCAAGGGATGATCATAAAAGCATTTGAGGTATGTATTGCGAAGCTCCTTATCATCACACTTATCAACCTCAGCCTTAACCCGCATAGCATCAAGAAAATCAATCTCATACTTGTTTAGAGTGCATTTAGCATTATTCAATAAAGCTATTGACTCATCACTGAAGCGGCCTGTTGTCCATATCTCAAAGCGTAGTTTTTTACCCTTCCAATCACTATGTGCCTTTGCATATTTGTTTAGGATTGGTACCCTCTGTTGGAGCCACTTTTTTACTTCCTCATGCTCAACGACACCGCCTGCGCGGTGTCCTTTACACTCAATAAAAAAAATCTCACCATTTCCTTCAGATATGACATCAGCTTCAGCGGAGCCAGAGTCGGTTTTACACTTTTCATTGATTCTTATTCGATGAGATTGTTGAATTTTTGGGATGAGTGTTGCGGTGAAGTACTCAAACAGTGCTCCCCGTAAATTCCCAGCAGCACCTTCTATCTTACCTAGAGAGTCAAACAAAACGTTAAACTTTTCAGGCTCTAAAGTAGCTGTTTTAGCTGCTTCATCCAACGTTTTAATTAGGTTCTTTAACCCCTTGGCAATTTCTTTCCCAAACAAATTTTCCACCGTTGAAGGCATAACTCCAGCTTCTTTCGCCGCTTGGAATGCATCAGATTGAAAGTCATCAGCTACAAAAAAATGTAGCGTTCTACCCACCCGTTTTAATCCTCTTAGAGCCTTACACTTTCTGATAAACGGCTCTATTCCACTAAGTCCGACTTTACCTCCTAGGTACACATCACATGTAAAAAATCCCGGATTTATCTCGGAATTAGAACCTCTCTTAAAATCAGTTAAACCTGACACATAGGAAGGCCCTGCTATATCCCACGCGATAGTGCTAACTTGCGGTAAATCATAACCATCTCTATCAACTAGCTTTTTGTAACTGACCATTCCTATGTTCTTTGCCCAGTTAGAAATAGCTTTAATAAGAATATTCTCAGCCAATAAACGAGCTTGTTGTTCTGCTACGAGCCAACTCTGGTCTTCATGTTCAAGCAAGGTGACACAGCGCCCCAAACCATCAAAGTGCTTTTGGGTAAGTACACCTATAGACTCTAACCTCTTTAAAACTTCATCTGGGGATAGATGTTTTTTCTGCTTTAAAGGAGAACCACAACAAATTAGAAAATGCTTGTAAGGTATGGGGCCGCCCCTTTGTATCAACGCAGAAATAGCAAACCAGTAAGCTGAATTAGTGTCTTTAAATGCTCGATACAAAGCGTTCCAGTAGAAAGGAGAGCGATAATCTTTTCGTAGATAAATGAACCTCGCATTCCGCGCGAATTTAATCCCGCTCAATCGATGCATATCAGGGCAGCCACGGGATACTTGCTTTCTCGCTGCATCGGAAGATAAACCAAACCTTTCAACAAGCTTTTTGTTTAAATCAGAGCTAAGGGAAGGTCCTTCTTCTTTTAAGATCATTTCTACTTTGTTCATGTCACACTGCGCTATATATACTTCCATTATTATGGATAGTAGTTGTCTTTTCCTTCTTTGTACACAATCCCTTATATTAGAGTGACTTGCGAGTGATAAGTTATAGTTAATTTCTCGTCGTGTCACAGTCCTTATCTAAAGTACTCTCTATCAACTGATGTTTTGAGCTTCAAATAGCACTCGACTTCAATACTTAAAAGCAATACTCCATATAAGATTGCCCTAGTTTATTTAGTGATCAACCACGCACCGATATGTTGATTTTTACACAATTAGAACCTTGTTTATTTGATAGTTGACCATTCACAGTGGTCACGTGACGTGATTCAAGTATTGAGATATGAACTAAATGGTATATTTACAGATTTACCTAGAGTTGTTCTAGATGCGCCTGCCTAGGTTATTCCTAGCTAAATTAAATTGGATGACAACATATGTATCTTTCAGAGTTAAAAATAAAAAACTTTAGACAATTCAATGATTTTTCTCTGTCCTTTAACAAGGGGCTAAACTTGCTTGTTGGTGAAAACAACGCAGGTAAGAGTTCGGTAATCGATGCCATCAGACTTACACTTGATACGACGTCTGCTGAATGGGTAAGCTTGAAAGATACTGATTTTCATCATGGAACAGATGAGTTAAGCATTACCCTTAAATTTGAGAACTTGTCTTCGAGCGAGCTGGGAGTATTTCTGGAGCATTTAACTAATGAAGAGACTGGATCACGACATGACCGAGCAATATTAGTTGTAAACCTCAAGGCTAAACTAGCACTAAATCCTTTCAAGAAAACTCGATTTATTAAGACTGAATTTCGCTCAGGACTTAATGGTGGAGGGCCTACGATTGATAGAGATATACGAGAATATCTTGCTGCAACTTATCTGAAGCCTCTTCGAGATGCGGAAACTGAACTATCAGCAGGAAGATCTTCAAGACTTTCACAAATTCTTGGTGGTAGTTCTAGTGTGGCTGGTGACCCTATTGCAACGGAGCGTATTATTCAGTTATTGACCGAAGCAAGTAGAGCTATTCAGTCAGATAGTGCTATTCAGGCTACTCAGGCGAATATTACTAAGTTAGTAAACTCCTTAACATTCAGACCAAATGTATTTGCACCAGTTTTGAACCTTCTAGGAAGCCAAGACTATGGTGACATGAACGATTCAGAGAGAGCTTTGGCACTCAAAACCATCCTAGAAAAATTATCCCTTGAACTGGATGCTACGGGTGTTAGGCATGGTCTTGGATACAGTAGTTTACTTTTTATGGCTGCAGAATTGATGCTGATTAACCAAGAGGAAAGCCACTACTCTCTGTTACTAGTTGAGGAACCAGAAGCTCACCTTCACCCCCAACTACAACTGAAGTTCATTAACTACCTTCGAACCGAAAATAGTAATTTGCAGTGCATTTTATCCACCCATAGTCCTGTACTTGCGTCCAAGGCTCCACTGGAGAGTTTGATTTTGATGCAAAAAGGACAAGCGTTTCCGTTAAGGAAGGGATGCACAGCTCTTGAGGAGGGTGATTACATTTTTCTAGAAAAGTTTTTAGATTCCACGAAAGCGAATATGTTTTTTGCTACAGGTGTACTTTTGGTTGAGGGGATTGCTGAAGTTGTACTAATCCCTCAAATCGCGAAGTTGCTAGGTCGACCTTTAGAGGATTACGGTGTATCACTAGTTAGTGTTAACGGCTTATCGAGAAAGCGTTACGCAAAAGTTTATCGTTCTGGTTCTATAGAAGGCGCAAAGCCATTACCAATTAAAGTTGCGTGTATTACAGATTTGGATTTGTGGCCTAGTGAAGCTGAAGATACTGGAGAGGAAGGTTGTATTGGGTTTAAAAAGAAGATGGAGCCTAGTGATAGAAAACGAGGCAACCTTGACTATTGGCTTAATGAATTGACGGATGATCAGATAGAGGGGAAAAAAGCGAAGAAATCCGAATGTGATGGAGAAAATGTTCAAACCTTTATTTCTAATGAATGGACTTTTGAGTTTTGTCTAGCCAAGTATGGGCTCAGCGAGGAACTATATGAAGCAATCAGAGGTAACCTCGATGGTTATGACGCATTAAGCTCTAATAATCAGGAAAGAGCGGTACAGATATATAGCTTTATAGAGGGCGGGAAAAGTGAAGTGAGTTACTCGCTGGCTAACTTGCTATCTCGTTATGAAGGGCGTGCAGAAGAGCTAAAAGCAAAGCTACCACCTTACATTATCGATGCAATTGAATATGTAACAGAACCATTCATCAGTGAAGAGGAGCTTTCGCAAGATGATTGATATAAGCAATGAAGACATCAATGCGGTTGAAAGCACTCTCGGTTTAACTTTCGACGAAACAAGAAGACGAATCATCTCCACCTATGATGATGTTCAAGCGTGCCCCGGCAGTGGTAAAACAACTTTAGTGGCAGCTAAGTTAATGATACTTGCCAAAAAGTGGAAATCAGGCCATCAGGGGATATGTGTATTAACTCATACGAATGTTGCCAAAGAAGAAATAATTGATCGGCTGAATGCGAGTTCTGATGGACGAAAATTACTCTTTTTTCCACACTTCATCGGAACAATACAAGAATTCGTGAATAAATTCTTAGCAATACCTTATCTACGCTCAAATGGATTTACAGTGACTCATATCGATGATGATATATGTAACAGCAAAGGTTGGAGTCTACTGGATATTGGTACGAAACGTTACCTTGAGCAACGTCATATATCTTCCTTGGATAAATTGCAATACAGGCTCGTTGATGAGCGACTAGTCCTAGGCGTCCCTGGTTTTAATTCAGCATCTCCCTCACGCAGTTATAAAAATTTGGAGTCGGTGAAAGCGACTCTATTAGAGTTAGGTTACTTTTATTTTCATGAGATGTATGCATTCGCAGAGCATTATTTACTAAGCAATCCATCGATATATCCTGCTATAAGGTCGCGCTTTCCATATGTATTTATAGATGAAATGCAAGATACGCAAAAATTCCAAGATGAACTTCTCAACAAGTTATTTGATGTTGAAAGCGTTTTATTTCAAAGGTTTGGTGATCCTGATCAAGCGATCTACAGTGGTGATCAAGAGGAGAATGAGTCTTACAATCGAATTGAATTAAGTAAAGTCGAAAATAGTCATCGATTTACTAATTCTGTAGCAGTTTTGGCAAAAAACCTCAGTTACAACCGCATTAACTTACAAGCTCCTGCTGATGCTTCAGAAAATACGTTTCACACCATCTTTTTAGTTGATGAGAACTCACGGTATGCTGTTTTCGAAAAATTTGCTGAATTATGTGTGCAAGCTGTCCCTGAAAACTGTAAACGCAAAATAAAAACAGTGGGCGCTGTTGGGACTAGAAAGGAGGGGGGATTGACGATTTGCAACTATCTTGATTCTTTTGATAAGTCTAGCTCGGCAAGTGCCTTTAAACCAAGCAAGCTTATTCATTACCTCTACGAAGGACGTCGACACAAAGACTACCACGTATCATATCGCTTAATTTTAGATGGCATATCTAGGCTCGGTCGAAAGGCTGGTGCTGAGTTGCTGCACCAAGAAGGTAATATTGCCTACTCTGTGAATGCTATTCGTAGGTATTTGAAGGAGTTCAATCATACTCTCGATTTTAACCTGGTTGCCATGGGGTTAATTACCAATGACCTTAATGCTCAAAACTGGAGAAGTGCGATTGAACATTTTTGCGAGATTTTAGCTTTAACCATCCCCGCTGGTCTTGAGGAATTCATTTCCTTTGATTCTGATAGATTAGAGGAAGACAATACCGAACAGGGTCACCGTCTAAATACGGTTTATACAAATGTCTCGGGACGAGTGATTGAAAATGAAGTCACAACGATTCATGCCGTAAAGGGAGAAACACACGCAGCTACACTAGTTTTAGAAACCAAGTTTCATCAGAAAGATATTGCAACACTAGTTCAGTACATCCTTAATGAGGATAGAAATAAACCTAGAGGAGCTCGTAAAATTAAGTTTATGAAACAGTTGTATGTAGCACTTACAAGACCTGAGCATTTACTTTGTTTAGCAATGGACAAATCTGACTTTCCGTCTTCGTTGGTTAGCGTAAGAGAACATGCGGGTTGGAAAATACGCGATCTTACTTTGGAGTAAAAAAGTGCGTAATTTTCAGATCGGGTCTGAATTAGCACGGTTTATCTGAAGAGAATAACTCTTTTTTTGGCGCTGACTCATTTCTGTGTCCTCCAGTTTGTTACTCGGGATTATGTCGTATGTAGCAAAGGAGTAGTGATGAGGAAGAGTGCTTTCTCGTATTATAGAGCTCTGACTAGTATCCAATCATCGAGATTTGGTTTGGTCCAATTAATGGGATAGTTGAGAAGTATGAGAGAGTTTTCTCAGGTTTTGGTTAGAGAAAGGGCTTTTGTTGAGGAAGCTGTGAATCCATTGAGGTTACTGACTTCTCTCAGAATTCATAAATACAAAAATTAATTCTTGTTGGCGCACAATCATCCTTCAGGCGTCGCTGAGCCGAGCCAAGCTGACAGAAGGATTACAAGGCGTCTCATCGACGCATTAGCATTGGTGGATATTCGTATTTTGGACCATTTCGTCATCGGAGATGGGGAAAGTGTCTCTTTTGCTGAAAGAGGCTGGATATAACTGTGCGTTTTTTAGGTTGTTAGTTGCTAAAAATCTGCTATCATCCACGCCACTAAATTTTTAACTGAATTCAGCTTGGACTGCTAAAAAAATCTGCTGTCTAAAAAAAGATCACGAAAACCTGTAAAAAGGATCTGTTCGGGTCTTGAGCAATGCATATCAAGTTAGTATAATGCGCGACCTTTGATAGCCTTGTATGGATTTTCCATAGCGGTTCTTAACCTCTAACTTCTTTTCGAGAGATAGAGAGGTTCGGCCACCAAGGTTGATATCGAGCTGAAACGATTTTGGAGAAGACATTCATGTCACGAGTATGCCAAGTAACTGGTAAGCGTCCAGTAACGGGTAACAACCGTTCACACGCACGAAATGCTACTAAGCGTCGTTTTCTGCCGAACCTACAAACTCATCGTTTCTGGGTAGAGAGCGAAAAACGTTTTGTTAAACTACGTCTATCTGCTAAAGGTATGCGCATCATCGACAAGAAAGGTATTGATACTGTTCTTGCAGACATGCGTGCACGTGGCGAAAACGTTTAAGAGGAAATAAGCAATGGCAAAGAAAGGCGTTCGTGAGAAAATCCGTCTAGTATCTTCTGCAGGTACAGGCCACTTCTACACAACTGATAAGAACAAGCGTAACATGCCAGGCAAATTTGAGATCAAAAAGTTTGATCCAGTAGTTCGCCAGCACGTTATGTACAAAGAAGCAAAAATCAAATAATTGGTTTCAGTCTCTTTGATGAATTGAAAAACCCAACTTTCGAGTTGGGTTTTTTATTACGTGAATAAAAGTGCTGAAGAAAAGGTTCAGTACGTCATCGGGTTATAAAGCACTGCTGAAGTTATTCTACTGGTCCGACTCTATACTCTAATTTTTGATTGATCGCCTCTGCCGCTTAGTTACAACTTCCCTACACACTTGCACATCGTTGTTCTAGTCAAGCTCAATACTCTTTGGTAATTTACTCATAACGATAAGAGAGTAGAGATGGTTATGCGTGTGAGTCCGGCTCGTCGCCGCCGATGGAACAATATTCTTATTCTGGGCATTATCGCATTTATAGTGATCTTAAATGCGCCGATGTGGATCAAAACTTACCTATTAACAGATCAAGCAGACCCTTACCCAAATGTACTTCGCTCCGACTATACGGTGGAGTCTTTGTACTATAGTGGCTGGGAGTTCGAGCTGCATGATGGACGGTGGCAATCCAACATCAAAGTTGATGCACCGATCAGTGAACTTGTATCACGCTGGCAATCATTGGAAGGGACCGAGCTCACCTCAGAACAGTACGATCATTTAAAACCTAACCTGACGGTACCTGAAACGGTAGAAGTTTGGTATCAGGATCTCGAAGAGCCGCAGCGGGTGACTTTCTTTCGTTTACCTGATTTTTGGCTATTTAAAACCTGGCAAGACAAATGGGTCGCTATCTCCGTCGATGAAAACTACCTTATGCCAGAGTAGAGCCTTTTTGCGCCTATACCCCTAATAAGCTTCCCTATTTATCGTTTTTCTTTTCGATTATGCTAGCAGCGAGAACTATTAGCCGGTGAATTGGAGAATCTAATGCCTGAGTTGCCAGAAGTTGAAGTGAGCCGTATGGGGATTAGCCCCCACATGGTTGGACAAACGATCCAGTCGTTTACTTTTCGAACGCCTAAATTGCGCTGGGATATTCCTACAGAGCTTAAAAAATTGGAAGGGCAGGTGATCCGTGCGATTAGCCGTCGTGCGAAATACTTACTGATCGAGACAAACACAGGTACAGCCATTGTTCACTTGGGCATGTCTGGGTCTTTACGTGTCCTAGATGCCGACTTTCCGCCAGCAAAGCACGATCATGTGGATCTCAAACTAAGCAGTGGAAAAATACTGCGTTATAACGATCCGCGTCGTTTTGGGGCATGGCTGTGGTGTGCTCCTGGCGAGTCACATGCTGTGCTAGCAAACATGGGGCCTGAGCCTTTAACTGAAGAGTTCAATGCGGAATATGTAGCGGAGAAAGCTAAAAATAAGCGTGTCGCCGTCAAGCAGTTCATCATGGACAACAAAGTCGTGGTTGGTGTTGGGAACATCTACGCGAATGAGTCGTTGTTTAAATCTCGAATTCACCCTTCAAGGCCCGCAGTTAAGTTGACTTCTCAAGAGTGGGGGTTACTTGTTGAAAATATCAAAATGACACTTGAGATTGCCATTACGCAAGGTGGGACTACGCTGAAAGATTTTGCGCAAGCCGATGGAAAGCCGGGTTACTTTGCACAAGAGTTATTGGTTTACGGAAAAGCCGGAGAGCCATGCCCAGAGTGCGGCGAACGACTTCAAGAGCTAAAGATTGGCCAACGTAATACCTTCTTTTGTAGTGAGTGTCAGAAGTAAGTCGAGCTATTATCGAGCTTAAGTTGTTGTAATCTTGCGTTCGAGCCTCAATAATTCAATCAGTTTCGAATAACTTAGTAAATTATATGAAAGTCATTTATCCGGGCACTTTTGATCCAGTGACTAATGGTCACCTCAATCTAATAGAACGTACTCACGAAATGTTTGATGAGGTTGTGATTGGCGTAGCCGCAAGCCCATCGAAGAACACTATGTTTTCATTGGAAGAGCGCGTTGCACTGATGCAGGACGTTGTAGCGCATTTACCTGGTGTGACGGTAAAGGGGTTCTCCGGGTTATTAGTGGATTTCGCGAGAAATGAGAAAGCTAAGGTTCTTATTCGTGGTTTACGAACAACGGTAGACTTTGAATACGAGTTTGGACTGACCAACATGTACCGAAAGCTATTACCAGGAATCGAGAGCGTATTTTTAACTCCTGAAGAAGAGTTTGCGTTTTTATCGTCGACTATCGTGAGAGAAGTAGCGATTCATGGCGGAAGTATCGAACAATTCGTTCCCAAGCCAGTAGCCATCGCGATTGGGGAAAAACTGAATGAAAGACAGTAAGTTCCCTTATTATTTCTCAAACGCTCTCTCGATACTTATCCCTCGCTTTGTATATCGAGCACAAGCCAAGCGTTTACTTTCGAATCTGACCGAGGCAGAGCTGCAACGCTGTCTTGAGCGGGTGAACTATTACAATAAGTGTGAAACGCCGTTTTCAGTCGATAGCCGAGAACAAAGTTACTCGACCATCGATACATTCAAAAAAACGAAAGGCTGGACGTATTTTTTCGATCTTCGCCAAGTTGTACGCTATTTCCCTTCCAGTTTTGCGTTTAACTACATCAACGGCGATGTTACACACATCCCCAATGTACCGAGCTTTATAAAAAGCCGCCCTATTTTTGGTAACAACCAAAATTCAGTGGTGTTGAAACTTAATCAAGTTCGTCATTTTAAATTTATTGACGATCCTGTTCGCTATCAAGATAAAAAGGACATGGTAGCGTGGCGCGGCGTGGGTTTTCAGCCGCATCGTAAAAAGGTGATTCATGCGTTTTACAACCATCCGCAATGCAATATTGGCCAGACCCGCCCGGTAGAAGGGAAACCATGGGAAAAGGGCTTTATGAGTATTGAAGAGCAACTGCAGTATAAGTTTTTGCTCTGTATAGAAGGCAATGATGTGGCCACCAACCTTAAGTGGGCTATGTCGTCTAACTCCTTGGTTATTATGTCAAAGCCAAAATATGAGACTTGGTTTATGGAAGGTAAGTTAGAGGCAGGCGTCCACTATGTTGAAGTGAAGGATGACTATTCGGATTTGCCCGAAAAGATGGATTATTACCTAGCGAATGAGCAAGAAGCATTAGCGATCATTGAAAATGCGCACCAGTGGGTTGAGCAGTTCAAAGATAAGCGTAAAGAGCGTTTGATCTCATTGATGGTTGCCGATAAGTACTTCGCTTTATCTCAGCAACAATAAAAAAGGGGCGAAACGCCCCTTTTTTATCATCTTAAGCTTCTAGAAATTGATCAACACCATTCTCACAGCGTTTAAGCTTGTTTTTAATGGTGTTCTCTAAAATCTCGTCATTTTGTCCGAGTGACGCGCGCGAGTTTTCTACGTGGTACAAGTGGTAGCCTACACCTGCGAATTTTAGGTAAAGACGTGACTTACCCGCATTCAACATGCGATGAACAAACTCGCTGTCTTCGCGTCCCCATCCAACAAAATCTTGGTTGAAGCCATTCACCTCGATGACATCTTGTCGCCAAAACGCCATGTTGCAACCGCGAGTGGCTTTATCGTTATTGCGCTCGTAAGAGAACCATTTCGATAGCAAAGCGTTGGTGATGCAGTTTTTACGATTGCGAATGCCTTTGCTGAAGATAGAAGGTACTAAGCCGTTTTCCATGATGGCCTTGCTGCAGTTTTCATCCGTTAACACACGTCCACCCTGCACAAACCAATTTGGCTTTGCGACTTGCTTATGTGATTCAATAAACGTTTGGGACAGCACCATGTCGCCATCAATCATGATGAGGTAGTCACCTGATGCTTTGGCGATCGCACGGTTGCGGCTCATTGAAAGCTGAAAGCCATTATCCTCGTGCCAACTATGAATCAGTGGAACCGGAAAACCTTCACGCATTTGGTCAACCATTGCTTTGGTGTCTTCTCGAGAGCCATCATCTGCAACAATTACTTCGTCAGGCAAAACGGTTTGACGTTTCACGCTTTCTAACACCGCTTTTAATGCTTCTTTCCAGTTGTAAGTGGTGATAATTAAAGTCGTTTTCATGATTTTTTTGCCTGTTCACGTAAGTAGAGATCGATATATTTTACAAAAGTAGAGTGCATGCTTAGCCAAGCTAGAATGAAGCCATGCTTGCCATCAAGGAAGCCTCGTTTGAGAACATACATCTTCAAAAAGCTAGCAAGAGCGTGAACGATAGCGGTCGTTAAACCCGCTTTCTTTTTACCTTCACGTTCATCCGTCCAGGCCTTAAGGTAGCCAGTGGTTTTATTGATGTAATGATGAAGGTGCTCGTAAGTGTAGTGATGCAGTCGACCATCCAGTTTTTCAGTTTGATAGTTTTTCTCATCAACTTTTTCATGAACGAGCGAATCATTATATTGTGTATATTCGGTGCGATATAAGCGCACAATCCAGTCTGGAGACCAACCAGAATGGTAGATGAACTTACCAAACGCTGAGCTTAGTCGATTAAGTTTGTATAAAACGTTCGGCTTATTGGCTGATACCGCGTGTAAGATACTTTCTTTTAGCTCTGGAGTGACTTGTTCGTCCGCATCAAGCCACAAAACGTAGTCTGCCGTAACGTATTGCTGCGCCAGTTGGCGCTGTTTACCGAATCCTGGCCAATCTAGGTTGGTGTAAAACTTATCTGTGTATTGTCGGGCGATTTCTTCAGTGCGATCAGTGCTGCCCGAGTCTAGAAGGACAATCTCATCGACCCAATCTTTTACTGTGTCTAGACAAGCTTGTAAGTGCTTCTCTTCATTTTTTACAATTAAGGCAACGGCTAAGGTTGGTTTGGACAAGGTCATTTCCTTCTTAACAAATCAAGACAGTAAGTTTACTGGTATTGAGGATACAAATCTTCTAAGACTTGATCGAACATGCTCATTACTTGAGTGCTGGTAATGCGGTTCATTGCCGTTTCATCTTTAGCGCGAGTTCGCCAGCTTAACTCGTGACTGTTTTTACCTGTTTCCGCAAAGATCGTTTCTTCATACACTGAGACAACGTATTTTAGATAACGGTAAGGTCCCACTCGCAGCGGATTATGGTGTGCATAGAGCCCGATGATTGGCGTTTTCATGGCATTCGCCATGTGTGCTGGTCCGGTATCGGGGGCGATGACCATTTCAACCTTATCTATTAACGCAAGCATTTGCAGAATTGAACTTTGTCCAACTAAATTTAGACACGGTTCTTCCAAGCCAGATTGAATGGCTTCTGCCAGATCCAATTCTACCTGAGCAGGGCTGCCTGCCAGAATCACGTTCCAGCCTTTTGCTCTGGCGTGATGAATCACATCCACATAACCTTCCGCGTTCCAGTTTTTATAAGCTTTGCTCGCACCAGGCACAATCAGCAGGTTAGGTTTACTACGAGAAATATGAGACTCTGCCCAAGCTTGGTCGTGGTCTGAATAAGAAAGTACCCAGTCTAGTCCTGCCTTTGGTACCCCAATTTGATGGGCAAAGGCCATTAAGCCATCTGCGACATGCAGAGATTGCGGGGAAGGCACTTTGACATTGGTAAATAGTGTTTGAAAGTCCTGGCTTCTATCAGAAGAGAAACCAAGTTTGTATTTTGCTTTAATGCCCAACGTTGCGACACTCGCTCGAATCGCGTACTGCATATGCAATAGCGCATCAAACTCTCTGCCTTTCAGCTGTCGCCAAAGTGATTTGTAGCCATCAAGTCCCGCTTTTTTATCAAAAACAATCACTTCTACACCATCGATGGCGGCTAATAACTGGGCTTCAAGTTTACCCGTTATCCAAGTAATCTGGGTCGAAGGCCAGTGTTTCTGAATAGCTTGAATTGTGGCGATAGTATTGCAAACGTCTCCGATAGCGGACAAACGCAAGACGCATAGTGACGATGGGGCAGAAGTGAACATAATTATTGTCTGATTCGATGAATAGAGGCAGGTAAATTATGCAGACATCCCCAATAAATGTAAAATACACGGCTCGAATATAGCTAAGTACTGATAAGTGTTCTGCAATGTCAAAGACAACACCACATCAATCGCAAGAATCTGGCAAGCCGGGTAATACCGGACTAAAGCGCATCGTTAAAGCGACGGGTTATTCGATCCAAGGATTAAAAGCGGCTTTTAAGCATGAAGCTGCCATTCGACAAGAGTTGGCTCTGTTGAGTATCGCCGTGATTTTGGCTTGGCTAGTGGATGTCGGCATGGTTGAGCGTATCTTAATGATCGGGGTCGTGGTATTAGTCTTGATTGTAGAGCTTGTAAACTCAGCGATTGAGGCGGTAGTGGATCGTATCGGTATTGAACGGCATGAACTCAGTGGTCGAGCTAAAGATATAGGCTCTGCTGCCGTTATGGTTGCTTTGGCGTTTGCTGCATTTACTTGGTTGTATATATTAGCCAGCCGGTATTTAGGCTAGAGGGTGAGCGTATGACTCAACAGTATAAAAACAACAACCAAGTGATCTGGTTTGATGACGAGATCATTACAGACCCTAGCCAACCGATATTTGATGCGGAATACTGGCAGTCCTCCGACAAGGTGGTTGGCAGTGCGACGGGGCGAGGCACGACATGGTTTATCCAACTAGAGAACATGCAAGCGGCACTACGTCATTACCGTCGTGGCGGTTTGTTTGGGAAGTTAGTTAACGATCATTATTGGTTCTCTGGCTGGGATAACACCCGTTGTGCGCAAGAGTTTCAGCTTTTGTTGGCGCTAATTGAGGCTGGGGTGCACGTTCCTCGTCCTATTGCAGCAAGAGCCGTAAAGTCAGGACTCTTCTATCAAGCTGATTTATTAAGTGAGCGAATCCCAAACGCCAGAGATCTGGTTAGTATCTTGCAAGAACAGTCTTTATCGGTAGAAATGTATCAGAAAATAGGGCAAGAAATTGCCAAGATGCATCAGGTTGGCGTTAACCATACTGATTTGAATATCCACAATATCTTGATCGACGACAAAGATAAGGTATGGATTATCGATTTTGATAAGTGTCGTTTTGAAACTTCTGGTGACTGGAAGCATCAAAATCTAAATAGACTTCTGCGTTCATTTAATAAAGAGCGTTTAAAGCGACAGATTATTTGGCAAGAGTCCGATTTTGAACATTTTCAGGACGGTTATGCTTCTCAATCTTAATTGAGTTTTTTATCATTTTATATTGATTGCTCTAAGTAAGCCTTCTTGAGTCTCACGATGCTCGAGTGAGTCTATAAACTACAATAATCATAAAGTATTCATGTGTATCTGATGGCACAAAAATTAACGTAGGTAACATTTGTAATGAAAAT
>NZ_JADDYG010000842.1:16112-25362 GCF_015163535.1 Vibrio sp. OPT46
ATCCGATTTTGAACATTTTCAGGACGGTTATGCTTCTCAATCTTAATTGAGTTTTTTATCATTTTATATTGATTGCTCTAAGTAAGCCTTCTTGAGTCTAACGATGCTCGAGTGAGTCTATAAACTACAATAATCATAAAGTATTCATGTGTATCTGATGGCACAAAAATTAACGTAGGTAACATTTGTAATGAAAATATTAGTAACCGGTGGAGCAGGCTTCATTGGGTCAGCTGTTGTCCGACATATCATTCGTGACACCCAAGATACCGTCATCAATTTAGATAAACTGACCTACGCAGGGAATCTAGAATCACTGGTTGATGTCTCAGAGAGTGAACGTTACTACTTTGAGCAAGTAGATATCTGTGACCGAGCTGAACTAGATCGCGTGTTTTCAGAGCATCAACCCGATATGGTTATGCATTTAGCGGCTGAGTCTCATGTCGATCGCTCTATTGATGGTCCTGCTGCTTTTATTGAGACCAACGTGATGGGCACTTACCATCTGCTCGAAGCGGCCCGTCAATATTGGTCGGGCTTAGATGAAGCGCGCCAATCGGCATTCCGTTTTCATCATATTTCTACGGATGAAGTGTATGGCGATCTAGAGGGAACGGATGATTTGTTCACCGAAACCACCTCATACGCGCCGAGCAGCCCATATTCTGCATCTAAAGCTTCGAGCGATCACCTAGTTCGCGCTTGGCAGCGTACTTATGGTTTACCGACACTTGTCACCAATTGCTCCAACAACTATGGCCCGTACCACTTCCCAGAGAAGTTGATCCCTCTGATGATTTTAAATGCCCTCGATGGCAAGCCGTTGCCTGTGTACGGTGATGGTATGCAAATCCGAGATTGGCTGTTTGTGGAAGACCATGCCCGCGCGCTTTACAAAGTAGTCAACGAAGGTGAAGTCGGTGAAACCTATAACATCGGTGGCCATAACGAAAAAGCAAACATCGAAGTAGTGAAAACCATTTGTGCTTTGCTTGAAGAGCTGCGACCAGACAAGCCGGCAGGTGTTGAGTCTTATGAATCTTTGATCACTTATGTCAAAGATCGCCCCGGTCATGATGTGCGCTACGCAATTGATGCGACCAAGATTGCTCAAGAGCTTAACTGGACGCCGGAAGAAACCTTTGAAAGCGGCATTCGTAAAACCGTGGAATGGTACCTAAACAACCCGCAATGGTGGCAACGCGTGCTTGATGGTTCATACAGTTTAGAGCGATTAGGAGCGGGCGAATAATGAAAGGCATTATTTTAGCAGGTGGCTCGGGCACTCGCCTTTACCCTATTACACGCGGTGTCTCTAAGCAGTTACTGCCGGTTTATGACAAACCAATGATTTACTACCCGTTGTCAGTACTGATGCTTGCGGGCATTCGTGAAATCTTGATCATCACCACGCCAGAAGACCAGGAAGGATTTCAGCGCCTATTGGGTGATGGCTCAGAGTTTGGCATTGAGTTGCAATACGCGATTCAACCAAGTCCAGACGGCTTAGCTCAAGCCTTCATCATTGGTGAAGAATTCATTGGCGATGACTCAGTATGTTTGGTGCTGGGTGACAACATCTTTTATGGGCAAGGGTTCACTCCAAAGTTAAAGAAAGCGGTTGAGACGGCAGAGAGTGGCAATGGGGCTACGGTGTTTGGCTACCAAGTGAAAGACCCTGAGCGCTTTGGTGTGGTTGAGTTTGACGCCGACAGAAAAGCTATCTCTATTGAAGAAAAACCAGCTAAGCCAAAGAGCCACTATGCTGTGACGGGGCTGTACTTCTTTGACAACCAAGTCGTGAGTAGAGCTAAGCAAGTCGAACCATCAGAGCGAGGTGAGCTGGAAATTACCACATTAAATCAAATGTACCTAACAGCAAACGAGCTCAATGTTGAAATGTTAGGGCGTGGTTTTGCCTGGTTAGACACAGGTACTTACGAAAGCTTGCTCGAAGCTGCTCAATTTGTTTCGACGATAGAGAAACGACAAGGTTATAAGATTGCATGTTTGGAAGAAATTGCCTTTAACAATGGTTGGATTAGCAAACAGAAGTTAATGGCGGCAGCTGATGCCCTTAAGAAGAACAATTATGGTATCTACCTATCAAGCATTGTGAGCGAAGATGACAATTAAACTTAACAGTCCATTAGCCCCAGACTTAACTAAGCTTTCTAACTATTTATCTCAAGTAAATGAGAGTGGTTGGTATACTAACTTTGGGCCATTGCATGAAAAGCTTACTAGACGACTTGAAACGTTTTTGGGTGTTAAAAACTTATTGTTAGTTTCTAATGGTACGCTGGCACTTCAGGTGGCATGTAAAGTTTTAGGAATTGAATCCGCGATCTCTACACCATTTAGCTTTGTTGCAACTTCATCAGCGTTGATGTGGCAAGGTATTGATGTGAGCTATTGCGATATCGATTCAAAATCTTATAACTTATCTCCAGATGCTTTGAAAGCAGCTCTTGAAGCAAATTCTCAAGTAGATGGTGTTGTTGCAACACATGTATATGGAAATCCTTGTGAAGTTGAGAGTTTCAAAGAAATTGCAGAGCAATATAAGGTCAAAGTTCTATACGACGCTGCTCATGCATTTGGAGTTAAGGTTGGTCAGGAGTCTCTCTTAAACTTTGGCGATGCTAGTACATTGAGTTTTCATGCCACTAAGATATTCCATACAGTCGAAGGTGGTGCAATTGTATTCAAGCGGCATGAAGATTATTTACGTGCGAAAGAGTTCATTAACTTTGGTCTTCAAGCGAATGGACAATTAGGCGAGCCAGGTATTAATGCAAAGTTGAATGAGTACCAATGCGCAGTAGGATTAACACTACTTGATCAGATTGAAGAGGTAATTGAGCATCGATCCAACCTGTTTAGTTTGTACCGGACGCTTTTAGAACCTTATGTTGAATTACCTCTTTGGCTACCCGAAGCGTCGTATAACGGTGCTTACATGCCAATTTTCGTTAGAGATAAAGACAAGCAGGAAAGACTACTTGATGCTTTGTCTGAGCATGATATTGAACATCGACGATATTTTACACCATCTTTAGATGTTGCTTACCCTGATAATCTGAGCTTTGGATGCCCTATAAGTCAGAAGATATCAAAAGGAATTATTTGTCTACCGCTACATGCCAGTATGTCTTCAAATGATGTTGAAGCAGTATGTAAAGTTATAGAATTGATATTAAATTAACCATGTGAGAGTTCTTATAGTATGAAAATTGCTATTATGCAGCCTTATTTTTTACCATATATTGGCTACTGGCAGCTCTTGGCTTCTGTAGATAAATTTGTTGTTTATGATGATATTCAGTACACCAAGAAAGGGTGGATAAATCGTAACCGTTACTTAAGTGCTTCAGGGAAAGTAGAGACTTTTACCATTCCTATTAAGAAAGACTCTGATTACCTTGATGTTAGAGAGCGTTTTATATCTCCAACATTCTTGAAAGAAAGAACTAAACTATTAAATAAGATTAGAGAGTCTTATCGAAAGTCACCAAATTTTGATGAAGGATATCAGATTTTTAGTGATATTTTGTTGGATGAAGAAGATAATCTATTTCTTTTCATTCTAAACTCTATAGAAAAAATAAAATCTTATTTAGATATTGATACTGAAATTATAATTTCATCGAGTCTGAATAATAAAAATCTTAAAGGACAAGATAGAGTTATAGATACTTGTGTTAAATTAGCTGGTGACACTTATATCAATCCTCCTGGAGGGCGGGATTTATACAGTGAATCGAACTTTCGATCTCAAGGCTTAACTCTAGAATTCCTAAATGTATCATTAAAACCATATACGCATACTCAGACAAGTGATTTTGAGCCAGGACTTTCAATACTTGATATCATTTTTAATGTACCTAAGACCCAGTTGATGGATTATTTAATATGAAAAGATTTGCAATTCATTCTGTGCCAAGATCCGGTTCATCTTGGTTAGGTGAGATTATTAATAGCTCTCCTGATGTTAACTATCTATATCAGCCGCTTTTTTCCTACGAGTTTAAATCATTTCTAGATGAAAATTCTAAAAAAGATGATATCGATGCGTTTTTTAATAACATTGCACAAACCAACTCTTCTTTTATTCGTCAAGATGCTGAACGAAAGGAAGGTCGTAAGCCTATATTCGAAAAGAACAATCATTTGGGTACTATCGTATATAAGGAAGTTAGATACCATCATATCATAGAGAATATGATCAAAAAGTGCCCTGATGTAAAGGTTTTAGGCTTGGTTAGAGACCCGAGAGCTGTAATTAGCAGTTGGTATAATGCAAAGCGAGAATTTAGATCCGATTTAGGCTGGCTTTTGGAAGAAGAGTTGATCTATGCAGGTAAGAAAAACTTAGAGAAAAAAGAAGAATATTTTGGTCTGTCTAAGTGGGTGGAGACTACAAAGTTATTTGAAAAACTTTCTCAGCTGTATCCAGATAACTTTAAACTTGTGCACTATAGTGCGCTGCTAGAAGACCCTCTAGAACAAGTTGAAGATATATTCGCTTTTCTAGGGCTAGAGCTTACCTCACAAACTAAGTCATTTCTTATATCAAAAAAGAAGGTTGATACTACCTACTCTGTATTCAAAAACAAGGATAAAGACATAAGCTGGCAAAATAGCCTTGATGCAGATATTGTAAGTCGTATAGAGGATTTTGTTAAAGAGAGTAAGTTGGAACACTACTTGTAGGTCGGTAATAATATGTCTGTTAAAGTTTCAATTCTTTGTGTTTGTTATAATCACTCTAAATATATTGAAAAAACAATTAATAGCTTTCTCAACCAGTCCTGTGATTTCGAATTTGAAGTTATTGTTTATGATGATCTCTCTACGGACAATAGTAGAGAAATTATTGATGAGATATGTGAAAAGCATTCGAACATAGTTCGAATGTATACTGATGAAAATCTTTACTCTAAAGGCATCCGAACTCTAGCATTGTCACACTTATCACCAAAGGCTAAAGGAGAGTACTTAGCTTTTTGCGAAGGTGATGACTATTGGATAGATAATACAAAGCTACAGAAACAATTTGATGCTTTAGAGGGGAACCCAAATATAGACCTTTGCTTTCACCCAGCATACTCAGAGGACCCAGAAGGCAATAGAGAGCTAGTCTCAAATCATTTTGAGGGGACCCATTACGTTTCTACTGATGAAGTTATACTAGGAGATGGTGATTACTGCCCAACAGCATCTTTATTTATCCGTAAGTCTGCTTTATCCCTAGCTTCATCAAGCACTATTAAATTAATGCCATGTGGGGACTATTTTATGCAGATTATGTCTTCTGTAAAGGGAGGCGGAGTCTACTTACCTGAACCAATGTCTGTATATAGAATTAATCAAAAAGATTCTTTTTCAACAAGGATATCCTCGTCCTCTCACGAAAATCAGAGAGACTTTTTGTTAGCAATGGCCAATAGTTTGGAGTCACTAAAACAAGACTTGGATGGAGTGAACTTAAAGTCATTTAACAATCGAATAAGAAAATATAAACAGAGAGCGCGAAAATCTCAAAGGAAGGCGATAAAGGAGAGGATCAGAAATCTAATATTCTCTAACCCTTCCCAATAAAATAGGTGAGCGATATGTTTATGGCCCACCTATTTATTTAGTTTATTTTTACACAGCCCCACTCTGGGAAGTGCTTACATACATAAGCATTGAGCTCTTTCTCTGCTTCTGAGTAAACACGAGCTGGTTCTTCAGTATGGTTTAATTGTATCGATGACACCATACCCGCGCCGACAGTCACGTTACTAATGCGGTCAATAATGATAAAAGCGCCAGTTTGAGGTAGCTGCTGATAAACATCCATTGCAACTTTATCGGTAAGCTTTATTGAGGCGAGTGCAATCTCGTTTAACTCAAGGCGCGTATTTTTATGATCATGCTGCTTAAGTGTATTGACATCAACCTTATGCTCAATTTGAGAAACCTTACCTGTACAGGTTTTAGTCGCAAATTTGAATAGGTATTCTTTATGCGTTTGCATCGGAGATTCATCCATCCAAACGATATGAGCTTGGTAAGCGTCTACAACCTCCGGAATGTTGTTGGAATGGACAAGCATATCGCCGCGTGACACATCGATTTCATCTTCAAGCGTTAGGGTGATGGCTTGACCCGGCATTGCTTCTTTTAGCTCACCATCGAAGGTAAAGATAGATTTGATGCGAGAAACTTTGTTCGATGGAAGAGCAGTAACCTCATCACCAACCTGTACAATGCCTGAAGCAAGGGTGCCACAAAAACCACGGAAGTTTAGGTTTGGGCGATTGACATATTGCACTGGGAAGCGCATGACTTCAGTGTTGATGTCTTGGTTAATCTTAACTGTTTCAAGCAGCTTCATTAATGTAGCGCCAGGGTACCAATCCATGTTCTCACTTGGAGTGACAACATTGTCGCCTTTTAGAGCAGAGATTGGCACAAAGCGGATATCCTTGATGTTGAAGTTCTTTGCCATATCTCGGTAATCGGCTTTGATTTTCTGATACACCTCTTGGCTGTAGTCCATCAGATCCATTTTGTTAACGGCAACGATAACGTGCTGAATTCCAAGTAGACTACAGATATAGCTATGACGACGTGTTTGCGTCTGGATACCGTGGCGAGCATCAACCATTACAATCGCAAGATCACAGGTAGAAGCACCCGTAACCATATTACGAGTGTACTGTTCATGTCCTGGAGTGTCGGCGATGATGAATTTACGCTTGTCGGTTGAGAAGTAGCGGTAGGCAACATCAATCGTGATGCCTTGTTCACGCTCGGACTGTAGACCGTCGACTAGTAGTGCTAAGTCGAACGCTTCATCTGTCGTATTGAACTTTTGAGAATCTTTTTCGATCGCAGCCATTTGATCTTCATAAATCAGCTTGCTGTCGTATAGCAGGCGACCAATCAGTGTAGATTTGCCGTCATCAACGTTACCACAAGTTAAGAAACGAAGTAGGTCTTTGTTTTCATGTACGTTTAGGTACGCTTCAATGTCTTTAGCGATAAGCTCAGAGCTATGAGACATAATGACTTCCTTTTAAATGTATTCTTTTTCAGTGAGCGCTTGAATCACTTGGTCGGCACACGCTTCGACAGACAGCTCAGCTGTCTTGATGTGAATTTCTGGAGATATAGGCGCTTGGTACTCAGAGTCGATGCCAGTGAAGTGTTTAATCTCACCTGCGCGTGCCTTTTTATACAGGCCTTTAGGATCTCTTTGCTCGCAGATTGCGAGTGGAGTATCAACAAACACCTCTAAAAACTCGCCTTGCTGCATTAACTGGCGCACTTGCTCTCTATCTGAGATAAATGGCGAAATAAACGCGGTCAGAACAATGTTCCCGGCATCGACAAATAGTTTAGCCACCTCGCCAATGCGGCGAATGTTCTCAATACGGTCTAGATCACTAAAGCCAAGATCTTTGTTTAGACCGTGGCGCACATTGTCACCATCAAGAAGGTAACTATGTTTACCTAACGCTAATAGCTTGCTTTCTACCGCGTTAGCGACGGTCGATTTTCCTGAGCCACTAAGTCCGGTAAACCAAAGTACAACAGGCTTTTGCTGCTTAAGCGCAACACGATCTTCATGAGTTACGCTGGTGTTATGCCAAACCACATCGTCACTCACAGACTCATTGTGCTTCTTTTGATACGGCGAGGTCATAGTTAGAAGTAACCCTCACGTTTCTTTTTCTCCATGGAGCCAGAGCTATCATGGTCAATGGCACGGCCTTGGCGCTCAGAAGTGGTTGTAAGCAGCATCTCTTGAATGATCTCTGGTAGCGTTGTTGCTTGAGATTCAACCGCTCCCGTTAATGGGTAGCAGCCTAGTGTACGGAAGCGAACCATGCGTTGTTCTACCGTCTCCCCTTCACGAAGCTCCATGCGATCATCATCTTTCATGATCAACATACCGTCACGCTCAACGACGGGACGCTCTTTTGCAAAGTACAGGCTTGGAATCTCGATGCTCTCTAGGTAGATATATTGCCAGATATCCAGCTCAGTCCAGTTAGAAAGAGGGAATACGCGAATGCTCTCGCCTTGGTTTACTTTGCCGTTGTAGATATTCCAAAGCTCAGGGCGTTGATTTTTAGGATCCCAGCGGTGATGTTCATCACGGAAAGAGTAAACACGCTCTTTCGCGCGAGACTTTTCTTCGTCACGACGAGCACCACCAAAAGCAGCATCAAAGCCATGATTATCTAAGGCTTGTTTTAGGCCTTGTGTCTTCATGATATCAGTATGTTTTGAGCTGCCATGCACAAATGGGCTGATGTTCATCGCAAGCCCTTCTGGATTTTGGTGCACAATCAGCTTCATACCAAGCTTTTTCGCCATGTAGTCACGAAACTCAATCATTTCTTTGAATTTCCATGTGGTATCAACATGCATAAGTGGAAACGGGGGAATGCCAGGCGCAAAGGCTTTCTGCGCAAGGTGTAGCATCACTGAAGAGTCTTTACCAACAGAGTAAAGCATCACTGGGTTATCAAACTCGGCAGCTACCTCACGCATAATATGGATAGATTCTGCCTCAAGCTGCTTAAGGTGAGTCATTCGTTGTGGAGAAAGTTTCATTCCGGTCTCTCTTTGATTCGATGAGGGAGTTAAACGCCATAGATAGTTGTGATAGCCGTTAATACTAAACCGCTATACGTAATACTCATCGGCACCCCAATCTTTATATAATCCTTGATACAGTACTGACCTGCATTGTAAACCATTAAGTTGGTTTGGTATCCATATGGGCTAATAAAGCTTGCACTTGCGCCGAACGCGACAGCTAAAATATAGCTGTGAAGATTTGCATCTAGACTCGTCGCGAGGGCATAAGCAACGGGGAAGACTAAGGCCGCCGCCGCATTGTTGGTGACCAACTCCGTTAGCAATAAAGTGACCAAGTAAACCATGATAAGCCCTGACAATGGGCTCATAAATTCAGCTTGTTCTGTCATTGCGCTCCGCAGGAGGTCGACTGCTGTACTATTATCTAATGCCTGAGACAGCAAAAGTGCAGATGAAATTACTAGCCATATCTGGACTGGTAGCCTTCGTATAATTTCATTCGTTTTCAGTGCTCCAGTTAATAGTAGAACACCAAGCAACAAGATCAGGTTGTGCAGCAGTGGAGCTATCTCCATAGCTGCGAGGGCGATAGCACTAAAAAAGCCAAGAACAGCGACAATTTCTTGTGGTCCTTTGAGCAGCC
>NZ_JADDYG010000842.1:25418-68308 GCF_015163535.1 Vibrio sp. OPT46
TATCGGCTTTTAGCGCTTGGAGCTGGATAAAGTTTTTAGCGATGTTATTTCTCTGGTGATAGTCATCACCTACAGCGAGTACCAGATAGTCACCAGCTTTTAAGGTAACTTCACCGAGCTTTCCGGAAACCGTGTGGCCATCGCGTCGGATCGCGACAACTGCAGCGTTGAACATAGCGCGAAAGCCAATTTGTTTTAAGGTCTTATTTACTAAAGCACTTTCAGGGCGTAATACGACCTCTTTGAGATCATGACTTAGTCTTTCGCCTTTATGAGCAAAGAGTGATAAGCCCGGGAAGTGATTCAGTTGAGTTACTTTTCTAATCTCTCCACAGAATAATAGGCGATCATTTTCCTCTATTAACTCATGTGGTGATACTGGTGAAATAGTTCTTCCTTGGCGATGAATCTCGACTAAAAACAGAGAGTTTAGATTTCTCAGCCCGTTGCGCTGAATAGTTTTACCGATAAGTGGGGAGTTTGGTTCTACCTCAGCGTCAATGAAGTATTGAGCTTGAGTATCTGCTCGTTCAATGTTGCTAGGTAGCCAATGGCTAAGTAAAAACAGGGTGAGCCCGCACCCAAGTACAACAATGCTGCCAACAAGTGAAAAATCAAAAAAGGAGAGACTAGGTAGCCCAGCATCGAGCACCATACTATTGACGATTAAATTCGTCGAAGTGCCGATCAGCGTTAGTGTTCCGCCAAGGATGGCAGCAAAAGATAGGGGAAGTAGCAGTTTGCTGGCTGGGTGAAGGGCATTGGCACGTATTGGGGCGATCATGGTAGAGACCACCGCTGTGTTGTTTAGAAATGCTGAAGACAATGTGGTTATCGAGAACAGTCGAACCCAGGTAGATTTATAGCTAGGTTTGATGACTAATTGCGAGATTCTACGAAGTAGTGAGGTCTTTTCTAAAGCTAGCGAGCAGATGATAAGTAGTACCAGCGTAAGTACGCCAGGATTGGCAATACTGCTAATGAGTTGCTCTGTCGATACGGATCTGCTGCTATATAAAACAAGCAAAACTACTCCAAAAACCTTTTCAGGTTTGTTTTGATACCTTGTGACAAGGGCAATTATTGCAATCACAAAAACGGTAATGACAAAGTAGGCTGAATGGGTCTGTGACATTATTTAATTGCTTCAATTGTTTTTTGAGTCGAGTTTAAATAGCCTTGAATAAAATCACTCATTTGCTGAGAGTTACTATGTTGAAAGCGCTCTAGTACTTTACTCGCTAGCTGAGTTTTATCGGTAATGTCTATAATATTCAGAGCAATCATGTCTTCTACAATCGCTTTGAAGTTGAAGTAACTAGGACCTGATATCACTGGAACGTTGAGTGCGACTGGTTCAAGCACATTATGTCCACCAACTTTATCCCCAAGCAAACTCCCAGCCATAAAGCAAACATCACTGGCACCAAGGAGAATCAGCATTTCACCCATAGTATCAGCAAGGTATACCTGTGTATCGGCGTTAACTATTGCAGCATTGGTTCTTCTGGTGCTATTAAAGCCGGAATTTTGGCAAAGCGCAAACACATCATCAAATCGTTCCGGATGGCGAGGAACCAAAATAAGTAATGCATTTGGATGAGATTTTAAAACTTGTCTATGTGCATCTAATACCTGTTCGTCCTCGCCTTTGTGGGTGCTAGCTGCAATCCAAATCGGACGATCGTTTCCAAGTTGGGCTCGAAGCTGCTGTCCTTGCTGTTTCACTTGCTCTGATATTTGAATATCGAACTTAATCGAGCCAGTAACGGATAGTTTCTTTTTCTCAACGCCTAAGCGTTCGAAGCGCTCTGCATCTGAATCCGTTTGGCAGAGTACTTGAGTTAGGCATGGATGAAGCTGGTTAAAAAGCCGCTGTATTTTGGCGTAGTTCTGACACGATTTTTCAGATAGGCGCGCATTCACGACAGTTATAGGGATACCCGCTTTGTGAACATTGTGAAGCGTGTTTGGCCACAGCTCAGTCTCAATGATCAACATCTGTTTTGGCTGCACTGCTTTAAGAAAACCTTTGATAGCGAACCCAAAGTCAATTGGCATATAGCGGTGTTCAATTAAATCACCCAACTTAGCAATCTGTTCAGCTCCCGTACTTGTTGTTGTTGTAACTAGAATAGATTGTTCGGGGTTTTGTTCCTTAAGGGCTTTGATTAAAGGTGTTGCTGCTATGCTTTCACCAACAGATACGGCATGTATCCAAATAGGTTTGTCGTTGCTTTTTAGCTTGGGGGTTATGCCAAAGTGCTCTTTCCAGCGAGAGCCGAACTTAGGCTTATTTGGTTTGCTCTTGTACAAACCAAATAAAAGCAGCGGTGACGCTAGGGCGAGTAGTAAGGTATAAACAATACGAACTAACATGAGCTTATCGTAATGGCGTCAAGTTTTTGGATGCTATCTAGCACTTGCTTAGGCGAAAGTTCTGTCAAGCACTTAAGGTGTTTGTATTGACATTCACGCTGGAAACAAGGGCGACAATCAATATCGGTATGAACAATCTCCACTTTTTCTGCGAGTGGGGGGGTGTACTTCGGTGAAGTTGAGCCATACACGGCAACAACATTACAACCAACCGCAGCTGCCACATGCATTAAGCCTGAGTCATTCGCGACAACTGTCTTGCATGCAGCAAGTAGGTCGACCGCTTCAATTAAGCTGGTTTGTCCTGCTAGAACATGAATGTTCTTATGGAATTGCGTCGGGACAAGTGCGCGGATATTGTTACAAGTCTCTAAGTCCTTTTGAGAACCAAACAACCAGATTTGATGCCCAGATCGAGCCATTTGCGTCGCAACTTCAGCGTAGTGTGTTTCGGGCCATTTTTTGGCAGGACCAAACTCTGCTCCTGGGCACAGTCCAATGGTTGGTTGGTCTTGCGTTAAGTTGAATTTTTGGATCGTGGCTTTTTGCTCTACTTCGTTGATTGCGAGGCGTGGGCGAGGTAAGGTTTCAAGCCCGCCAAGAGAGTTAGAATCCACCATTTCTGCTTTTGGATAAGCTAACGCTACATAGCGCTCTACCATGTACTGAAAAGACTTCATGTTAGGGCGTAAGTCATTCAATAAGCCATAGCGCATTTCTCCTTTCCAGCCAGTACGAAGAGGAATGTTGGCAAACCATGGGATCAGTGCTGATTTCGCTGATTTAGGCAAGATATAGGCGTGGTCATATTGCTTTTCACGTAATGATTTACCAATTTCCCTGCGGCCTAATAAGTTAAACTCACCATGACCGATAGGCATTTCAATCGCTTGGTGGATTTCTGGCATACGCTCAAGAATCGGTTTACACCATCCTGGAGCGATCACGTCAATTTGGCTATCTGGATGGCGTTGCTTTAATACGATATATAACGATTGCGACATTACCATATCGCCGACCCACGCAGGGCCAATGACTAAAATCTTCATGCTTTGTTTTTCCAGTATAGGAATTTCAAAATTGACTCATAAGTTCTAAAAAGTTCAGCGTATATTTTATTCGCAAGAGTCATTTTGGATTTATCTTTTCTTTTACCACCAATCGTCGAAGCAATCTCTGCTCTAGTAAAGAGATCTGGAGACACGCTGTAAACTTGAACACCATGTCTCCATGGTTTTTCCATGTAGTCATCGACTGGTTCAATAAACTCTTGAGCATGCATAACAAACTTTGAGGCTGCTTTAGGTGTAACGATATAAGCGGTGGTACCACAAGTGCCTGCTGAGTATCCCCCTAGCATATGATTATCATCAATCGGTACGATTGGGGTGAATACACGCTTCTGAGTGGCAGACAACTTGATGTAGTCATAATTAGAAGTCAATGGAAGGGTATGTTCGAGTACTTGCTTCAGCCCTTCTACGGGGTCGACGTTGTCTTCTAAGATGACGATCGGTTCATCAAGCTCAACACAGCGAACCCACAACTCGTAATGGCTTGCAAAACAGGCGACTTCACTGGTTTTTAATTGATACCCTTTGCGGCGTAGAGTAATGGTAGGACGACTTTTTTCTGAATGAAGAAAACGGTCAACAGAGCCATCTACTGCATCAAAAAATTCAAACGTAATGTCTTGTTGTTTTAACTTTTCTTCAATACGTTCTCGGCGATCTAGCGATCGAGCCAAGCTTACGACAAATACTTTCACTGCACTTTCCAGTCGCTGTTATATCTTGGTTTAAACAAATTGTAATAGTTATTGCCGTCTTCTTGAGAGTGCAGCAACTGTAGTACCCACATATATTGTTCGGGTTTATCACCGACAAAATATTCAATGGCTTCATTACAGGTACGAGCGTCTTGCTCTTCGCCTTTATCCAGCTCAAACGCTGGTAAAATCTCAATATCAAACGTACCATCTTCAGTGTTCATCGACGCAAATAGAGGCAGTACTTTTGAGCGTGATAGTTTCGCAATTTTGCCTAAACCAGGTAGCGTTGCTTTACGTGTTGCAAAAAAATCCACAAACACACTATGCTCTGGGCCGTGATCTTGATCAGGTAGATAATACCCTACATAGCCATCTCGAATGGATTTCAGAAAAGGCTTAATGCCACCTGAGCGTTCATAAACACGACCACCGTATTGGACCCTTTGCTTGTGCATCAGCCAGTCAGCAACATCATTCTTTTGCTTCTTCGCCATTGCAGAAACTGGCATTCCCATTGAAGCGAGCAAGATAGCAGGCACATCAATAGCCCAAGAGTGGGGAACCATTAAAATTACATTTTCGTTGCTATCAATGTGCTGTCGTAAAATGTCTAGGCCGCGAATTTGGCAACGGTTCTGAAGCCATTTTGGTGAGCGTAAACTTAGTAACCCGAAGCGAAAAAAGAACATGGCCGCTGTGTAGAGTGTTTTTTCTATCAAAGCTTCACGTTCTTGGAACGACTTTTCCGGAAAACACAGCTCAAAGTTAACCCTCGCTCGGTGAGCTGGACCTTTGTGGGATTTACACAGTTTTTTGGCTATGGTTTTCGCCAACCACTTTTGTAAACCCAGTGGCATTAATGATAACGGTAAAAATAAGATAACACCTAACCACGTGCCCCAGTACTTAGGCGACAGAAAGTGGCGCTTAAACTCAGGGTTATATGCTTTGGGGTCGAAGTCATCACGTTTTATTGTCATGGCGTGTCTAGTTACCTATTCGTGTACGGGCGAAGTGGTTTAAATGAGAAAAAGATAGTTAGGAATGATACAGGCTATTGCACTTGAGTAAAGGTGGCAGGTTATGGTTCTACCACCTTGTGGTGCTTAACTGTTTTGGATAGTTAAGTATTCGGCAACGCCTTCTGCAACTGTCTTGAATTCAACATCACAACCTGCGGTGCGCAGTTTGGTCAGATCCGCTTGTGTGAATTCTTGGTAAGCGCCTTTTAGGTGCTCAGGGAATGGGATGGTTTCAATTTGGCCTTTGCCATGATGCTTGATAACTGCTTTTGCTACCTCTTCAAAAGATTCAGCACGGCCAGTACCACAGTTAAAAATGCCTGATACGCCGTTTTCTAAGAACCACAGGTTTACTTTACATACATCACCAACGTAAACGAAGTCGCGTTTGAATGATTCGCTGCCCGCGAACAATTTAGGATTTTCACCTGCGTTAAGTTGGTTGTTTAGGTGGAATGCAACTGATGCCATGCTACCTTTGTGGTCTTCACGTGGGCCATATACGTTGAAGTAGCGGAAGCCGGTGATTTGAGAAAGGGTCTCACCATGTTCTTCAGCATCTTGCCATAGGCGACGAACGTAGTTATCAAACTGCTGTTTCGAGTAACCGTATACATTCAGTGCGCCTTCGTATTCGCGTTCTTCAACGAAAGTCTCTGTATCGCCGTAAGTGGCTGCTGAAGAAGCGTATAGGAATGGAATCTCGCGATCTAAACAGTAATGCAGCAGCTCTTTAGAGTACTCGTAATTGTTTAGCATCATGTACTTACCATCCCACTCAGTCGTTGCAGAGCAAGCACCTTCGTGGAAAATTGCCTCAATCGGACCAAAATCATCGCCCGCCATAATTTGGGTCAGAAAGTCGTCACGATCCATGTAATCTGTGATGTCCAGATCAACTAAGTTCTTAAACTTTTTGCCATTTTTTAGGTTGTCGACAACCAGGATATCGTTAATACCAGCTTCGTTTAGTGCTTTAACAATGTTGCTGCCGATCATGCCAGCGCCACCAGTTACGATGATCATAGAACTTCCACCATAGATTAAAATTTTCTCAGGAATTCTAGCAAGAAACGAAAAGTAGCGCTATTGGAAGCAGGAAGATAGGTTTGAGTCTTCTATGACTTAGTATCTAGATATGAAAAAGGGAGCCTTAGCTCCCTCAAGTAGGCAGTTATTTAGCATTTGACGTATTTGGGCGTTGATACCAAGGGTTACGCTCATCCGTCAGCTCAATCAAGCTGTACTTACGACCTAGCTTCTGACCGCCATCGCGAGTCAATGGTTGCCAGTTAAAGAACGCACGGTTGTTGCTTGGCTTAACGGTCATGATGTCGAATGGAATCGAAATGTAGAAGCCTTTAGTAAAGCTACCTTCACCGAATTCGTCAGCCGACAAATCACTGATTGATGCGAATGCACCTGCAATGACACCACTCTTGAACTGTTTAGATACATTCACTTGTGTACCGATATCACCCGCTAGGAACTGACCAACATCAACTTGAATCATCAAATCTTGTAGGAAATCCCATTGAGGGTAGTAATAACCCGACACAAAACCAGTAAAGCCTTTATCTACAACTTGGAACGGGCGTCCATATTCTGGCACATTTTGCCATTTCTCATCGTAAACACCGAAGTAACTTTGTGGATCACGTTGAGAAATTAAGTTGACGTCAGCGCCAATCGCCCAGTTAGCTCCTTGTGGTCGGTAAAGAAACTCGGTACCCACACCCGCGAACATACTTTCTAGATAACCAGCGTAGAACTGCTGGTCCATGGTATCTGAATACTCTTGGAACCAAGTTAACTGCAGGTTGGACATGGTTACAGCATGTTCATTTTGATAAGCACGGAACATGGTACGTACCCGAGGAATCGAAGTGCCATCCGGTGGGGTTACGTAGTTAAACTTGTCGTAGTTGTTGTACCAATCCCAGTATAGCGAGCCACCAATTTCTAGGTTATCTGTCAGCCAGTAAGAGGCGCTGCCACTTAGACCAACACTGAACAGGTAGAACTCTTCTGGGTTGCCCAAGGTCTGAGCCAGTTTTGGTGAGAAGCCCCAATCAAAGCGCTCAAAACCATCGTAAGCAGGTTTGCCTTGCGGTTTATCACTTGAGGTTGATGTTGCATCTTCGATATTTGGATTGATGTAGTTAACTTCTGCAAAGTCACGGTATTTCTCTTTGGAGATAACCGTTTGATCGCCGATCAGACCACGACTGCGTTCATTGATAGTAAAGGTATCAATGTTGTCTGGCATTTCGTTATAAAGGACTGCCGCCGCTTTTTCATGAGCTTCATTGCGATCACGATACTTTTTCTGCTCGCCGACAACCGAAATGGTATTGTCTTTAACATAGAGTTGGGTATTTTGGTAGCCAGCAATTTTATCCAGCTCCTCGGTAACACGTTCCCAATCTACATCAGACAGTTGCTCTGGTTGCTTGTCTTCAACTTCTGGTGTTGGTGTATCACGCCAGAAAGATGGCATATCATTGAAGTTAGTGTAAAGACTCACGCCAGCAACTAACGTATCTCCGCGCTCGTAGCTCAAGCGCAAATCTGCCATATGTCCTAAACGATATAGAACACCAAAGTTCCAAGGCGTATGAGGTGTCATGTCTACACCACCACGTACCACAGGGAAATCTTCGCTGTAATCGTTGCTGTCGTATTCAAGCTTAAATCGCAGTGGCGCGTGCAAAGTTTGGTACTCGACACCACCAAAGAGTGCAGCAGAACCTTTGAACCAACGTTCAAAATCCACACTACCACCATTACCTTTGTAATCAGAAGGGCGCTCACAGAAACTATCGGACAGCTTACAAGCTGGGTTGCTGATGTTGTCGCGCGTACCTAAGTAGCCCCAGCCCATACCTAAAGTGAAATCAAAGGTACCAAGGTTTGGGTTAGAATAACGTTTTGTCGCAGCAACAAACTCACCATCAAAAAGACCGGTGCCTGCAAAGTCACGCACACCAATCGAAAGCTCTGGCAGGTACTCGGATTCTTCTAACAAGCGAACTTTAAAGTCGATTCCCTTGTCGGTGTACTTGGTATCACCCGAAAAGCTCGGATCGTTACTGTAGAAAAGATCGTTCACCATGGTGTAACGAATGGTCGTTTCTAGCCATGGCATCACTTGCAAAGTCACATTGTAAAATAGGTACTCGTCGCTACCGGTAATAGCAAAGTTAAACTCGCCTTCAGGTGCCATACGACCTGTAGGCATCTGCATTAAGCCGACACCACCAAAGTCCATTTGTGATGGTTGCAATGGCGGCACTTCAAAAGGTATGTCTTGAGCCCACACCAACGCTGGACCCATTAAAGAAAGGGATAAACTGGTTCTGATCAGGTTCATGTTTAGTTCTTCGATGAGGTTGGTTTACGTTGTGCAAGCAGAGCGACAATGTCTTTATCCATTTGTGATTTTTCGAACTCATCAAATGGGATATACACAATGGTAAGTGGCGGCAAGTAATATTGAGTGGTTAACCAACTGCCATGGTGAGGATGAATAACCTTGCCATCCGGGTAAATTAGAATTGGCGGATAGGCGAGCTCACCAATATCACCTGAACGTAGATTATCGACCTGTTCATGCAGAGCGATACCCGCTTGGTTTTCTACCGCGTAGACTTTTTCCAAGTTACCCACATACAACACTTTTTCTTCACGTTTTGGTGCACTTAACGCAAGTTGACCTTGTAAAAGAGGGTTATCAAATTTATCTAGACGGATGCGATCAACATCAATGGCCGACAGCACGCGAGGTGCAAACTGGCTTCGTTGGATAAACTTGTAAAATGGGTGCGCAACTAAATTATGTTGAATCATTTGGTTTAACACCGAATTCTTTAAGGCAGTACTTCTTTGCACTGCTGATTCGGAATTATCAAATAGAGTCACAGCTAAAGGGTATTGCAGGGCGATTTGTTGTTCTTGTGCATGCTTAAGTACGCTCTCTAAACGTGCCGCTTGTTGGAACTGCAATGTTTTGTCCGTTCCGACAAGTTCTATATTGAGCGGTGGTAAGGTGTGATTTTGAGCTTGAACGGTAGTCGGTGTCGCCAGAATCGTTGCCGTTAAACTTAGGCTTAATAAAGATAGCAGTCGCTTATTCATGATTTTCTGTACCCTTTCAGAATCGTCAATTCAACAGGCACCATGTTTGGACCTAAGTGTTGACGTGTTTTCACTACTTCTCCTTTACCGTTTACCCAGTATTGGTTCTCTACAGTTTTTTCTAAGCTGGTAAACGTTACAACCTCGGTATAAACATCAGTAGAGGTAGAAGAAATAGGGGTTATGACGGTTTCTTTACCTTGACGAGAACGTTGGACTTTAGCCGGGAACCCATAACGGTATTTGTCAGCCCAATCGTAAGAAAGAGAATATTGCACAGAGGGCGCTGAGTAGGCAGGAACGTTGCCATAAATACCTGCTAAATTGGTGGTTTGCAAACCAATAGTTTTAACGATATGACCGTTCTCTGTTACTACCATTGCCTTGTCTGCGCTTACCCACTTTAATTGGGTATTACCAGTTAATGGGTTTTGCTCAGCAAAGGCCAACACTACGAAGACCTGTTTTTGGTCACCAATTTTTAAGTAAGCACTGGCATAAGGTACCGCTTCAATCTCTTCTGGCGTTAGTTCAACATCGATGTAGTTACCATAAGCTTCTTGGACGGTAGCGGATACGTCATTGAATTTTTGTGTACAGCCAAAGATTGAGCTCAGTAATGGTAGGGCAATAAGTAAGCGCATCCATTTTTGCGATAGAAGAGTGTTCATCATTCCCTCATTACAAATAAAATCGCCCTGAATAGATCAGGGCGATTGTTTCAATATCTACAACACTAAAAAATTATTTAGTTACTGAAGTAGAAGTAGAAGTAGAAGTAGAAGTAGACGTTGAATCGCTGTCTGACGCTGCAACTGCTACTACAGTTACTGCTGCTGCTGCACCTACTGCTACTGCAGTTGTACCAGTTGCAGATGCTGCTGCTGTACCAGTAGTACCAGCTTCAGTCGCTGCAAATGCAGTTGATGCGCTTAGAGCCATAAGAATAGCTAGAGCTGTGTTCTTCATTATTAATCCTTGTATTTCAGATTTTAAAACATCGATGTTTGGTCTGTTTAGAACATACCATCGTTCATTTTAGTTAAAAAACAATCAGCATGTAAACAGTTTCCTATGTGAATTTGCCTAACGTTAAAGAAAAGTTGTTGCAAGACTGAGAATAGAGAATTGCTTAGGTTTGATAGTTGTACTGAATCAAAATGCGCCTTCGACTGCGTTATTTCCGGTCACCTCTGAATTTACGCAAACGTTCACATTTTTTATTCAATGCATCCGTAGTGGTGTTCTGTTTTAAGCGGCTGGCAGCCAGTGTTTTTCTCATTCGTGAGAATTTACGAACCATAAACGGAAATCTGAGACGTTTTTGCCCCCTTGCCGTTTTGCGCTAATACATGCATAATTTGCCAGCTTTTGTGTTGCGTTTATAAAAGATTGTTTTTTGAACGGTTAGTCGCAAAAGTGAGGCTTAAAAAGAATATTTATATCAATAAACCGAATGGATCGGGAATCAGCGAACAGTGGCTAACGCGTAATGCCGCCGGGCGGTAGCGTGTAAACGCACAAGCGAAATTGACAAAAGTTAACAGACATTCACTGCGCGCGTCGTTCATAATGTGCAGCGGTCAGTCGACACCCAAGGAACACTTACGTGATTAATAAACGACCATGGCTAGGGGCGTTGAGTGCAATCAGCTTAGGCTTGTGCTCATTTTCTGCCTCAGCAGATTTTTATGCTGGTGCGTTAGTAAGTTACTCTAACGCTGAATTTCATCATTCCTCTTCTCCAGTAACCGAGGGAAACCCTTTCCTTCTTCAAGCGCAAGCTGGTTACTTCTTCAATGATTACCTCGCTTTTGAAGCACGTTACGGAACTTCTGTACAACGAGATAGCGGACTTGCACTAGATAGTCTTGCGAGTGGTTTTATTAAGTTGAATATGCCTGTCTCCGAGCGTGTAGCACTTTATGGACTTGCCGGTTATTCTAGTGTCCAGATCGACCAACAAAATGTAGGCTCTAATAAAGATCAAGGTTTTAGCTTTGGCTTGGGTATGCATTATGCTTTGGACAAGCAGAATGCAGTTGTCTTTGAGTTTGTTGATAGCACATCTGAGGACCAGGCACGCTTGAACGCACTTACTCTTGGCTTTCAACACCGATTTTAATTAAAGACCTAGCGCCTAGTTTTGTTGCTAGGATTTTTAACTCCTGACTTTAAATAGCGAATTATCATGCTCAAAGGATATTTCTCGATAGGTGCTTGCATTCTAGCAAGCCTATTTGCGCCGCTTACTAATGCGCAGACTCCAACCCCAGAACAAATTCAGATGTTTCAGAACTTACCAGCAGACCAGCAACAAGCATTAGCGAGTAAGTATGGTATCTCTATTCCTTCCGGCGCTTCTTCTCAGCCAAGTAGTTATCAAAACCCTCAAGTGATTGAGCAACGCCCGGCTGCTAGTAGTGCTATGGAGGCAAAAGCTAACGACTCAGAAGACTCAGAAAAAGGTGAACAAGGTTTAAAGCGTTTTGGTCTAGATTTATTTGCAGGTTCACCGACGACGTTTGCACCAATCAGTGATGTACCTGTGCCTGCTGACTACACGGTAGGAGCTGGTGATGAAATCGTTATCCAACTTTTTGGTAAAGAGAACACAACGCATCGTCTTCGTGTTAATCGTGCAGGCATCATCAACTTCCCTTCCCTTGGTCCTGTTCAAGTGGCCGGCATGACATTCTCTGATGTGCGTGATTCTCTAAACCAGCGAGTAAAAGAGCAAATGATTGGTGTGCGCAGTGACATTTCGCTAGGTGAAATGCGCACCATGCAAGTTTTTGTTATGGGTGATGCCTTCAAGCCAGGAGCTTACACTGTTAGTGCACTAACAACGATCTCTCAAGCCATTTATTACAGTGGTGGTTTTGGTGAGAGTGGCGCATTGCGTAACGTGCAGTTAAAGCGCAATGGTCAGGTGATTCGCAAGCTTGATATGTATGACCTATTGTTGAAAGGCGACGCGCGCAATGATGTTCGACTGTTACCTGGCGATGTCGTCTTCATCGGTGCATTGGGTAACACGATTTCGATTGATGGTGAAGTAAACCGTCCCGCAATCTACGAAATCAAACCAGGTGAAACCTATAAGCAAGCGATTCAAATGGCTGGCGGTTTTACGGCTAACGCTTATAGCGATCAAATCGAAGTGAAGCGTTACGCCACTAAAGGTGCTCGCGATGTATTAACACTGAACTTTAGCCAGTCACATGACCAGCAAACTAAAGTCAAAGATGGTGACGCCGTTAATGTACTGAAGAAGAGTGAAGAACTAACTCGTTACGTGCAAATTGAAGGTGATGTTCGCCATCCCGGCTTTATTGAGTGGAAGAACGGTCTGCGAATCGCAGATTTATTCCAATCTGTTGATACCTCATTTAATTCTACTGCAGATGTAAACTATGCCGTTGTTGTTCGTGAGGTTAACCCACAACGTGACATCGAGGTTTATCAAGTAAATCTTGCGAACGCGATTCTTTCTCCGAGCAGCAAAGATAACCTAAAGCTAAGCTCACGTGACCGAGTGCTGGTATTTAACCGTTTCAACAATGAAGATTTAGATACCCTTGCAGATCAAGATACGGTCACGAAAGCGAAAACGCTTGAGCAAGCACAATTTAAAGCCGAGCTGGATCAACAAAAAGAGCAAGAAGTTATGAGCTCTTCTGTTGCAATATCTTCAGCGACAGGCAATGTGTCGAAGGGGCAATCTTCAACTGAAGAATCAGAACAGCCGAAAATCATATTCCGTGGCAAAGAAATTACCAAAGAAGATTTTGAAGCATTAAAACAAAATACGCGCCGCACGTTACTTGCTCCTGTTCTGCTACAGCTTCAACAGCAATCGCGTTTGGGTTTAGCTCCGCAGATTGCAGAAGTCTTCGGTGAGGTAAAACACCCAGGACGTTACCCAATTACCCCACGTATGACGATTTCTACCTTGATTGAAGCTGCTGGTGGTCTAACTTATGACGCATTCACCATTAACGCCGAGTTAGCTCGTACAGTAATAAACAGTAGAGATGAGCGCGCTTCTATTGATGTTGAGCGTATTGATTTACGCCAAGCTATCAAGGGTAGCTCTGCTGACGATGTCGTTATTGCTGGTCGTGATCGCCTAAACATTCTTGAGAAGCCAAATGTCAAACTGCAAAGCACAGTAACGTTGCAAGGCGAAGTTCGCTTCCCTGGTACTTATACTGTCCGTCAAGGAGAGACCTTAGGCGAGTTACTTGAACGTGCTGGTGGTCTAACCGAATTTGCACATCCGCAAGGGGCTATCTTTACTCGTGAGGCTTTACGCCTTAAAGAGCAAAAGCTATTAAACCAATATGCCGCAGATATGCGAGCAGAAACAGCGAAGAAAACCTTCCGTGCAGACAGCAATATGGCGTCGGTAATCTCAGACCCAGATAAAACATTGAAGTTTGTTGAAGAGGCAAGTCGCAGCAAAGCTCTTGGACGTATGGTAGTACAGCTTAATCGCATTCTTAAAGACGAGCGTTCTGCGGACTTTATGTTAGAAGATGGTGACTTCTTATTTGTACCAACCTTCCGCAATACGGTTTCGATCATGGGTGAAGTTCAAGTTCCAATTACATATCTACTGGATAACAAGCTAGATGTGGATGATTACCTGAACAAAGCTGGTGGCGCGAAAAAACAAGCAGACGAAGACCGTATCTTCGTTGTACGTGCAGACGGCTCGGTTTACAAACCAACGTCAGGTTACTGGTTTGGTAACAACCATGAAGAGCTAAAAGCGGGCGATACTATTGTTGTTCCAATTGATACAGACTACCGCGATGCGTTAAGTACTTGGACGGCTGCAACACAGATTCTTTACCAAACGGGTGTAGCGATCAATGCGTTGAAGTAGAGAGGATGTTTCAACGCGATAATAAAACTCAAAATTATGGCAGCTAGTTAAGTTGCGAAAAGTGTAACTTAACCCACTGTACCATGTCGTTACTTATCCAGTATCAAACTCTAGGCTTTAATGAAACCTAAAGCCTAGAGTTTGGCTACAAGAATTCTAGGACCTTAAATATCAATGGAACCCCAAAAAATTACTGAATATTCTCAATTGACTATACCTCCAGAAGGTGTGGGAAACACTAATGGTGAGTTGAATCTGAATGAGCTACTGAAGGCTATTTGGAGTGGGAAGTGGGTTATTTTACTATCGACACTTATCTTTGCTTTGGGAGCAGTCTTATATTCACTAAGTTTGCCTAATATATATAGAGCTAATGCATTGCTTGCCCCTACAGAAAGTTCCGGTAGTGGCGGACTTTCAAAGATGGCAGGGCAACTTGGAGGGTTAGCTGCTTTAGCTGGTGTAAACCTAGGTGCAAACGAGTCTTCACAAACAGACTTAGCTGTTCAAGTTTTGCAATCTCGTCGATTTGTAGATGCTTTTATCAAAAAGCACGATTTACTTGTACCTTTAATGGCTGCAAAAGACTGGAACTTAAAAAGCAACAAATTGATATTGGATGAGAGAGTATATAACTCTGAAACCCAGCAGTGGTTACGTGAGCCGGAAGGATTAAGGGGAGTGAAACCTAGCTCTCAAGAAGCATTTGACGTGTTCTTGAAAAATGTATTAGTGGTAAACCAAAACAAAGATACTGGTCTATTTAATATTTCGGTAAAATACTACTCTCCTTTTCTCGCTAAACAATGGGTAGATTGGTTGATTGAAGATATTAATGAGGTGATGCGTGAGAGAACGATTAAGGAAACTACACAAAATCTATCATATCTAAATACTCAGCTAGAAAAAACTGCTATTGCTGATATGAGAAGTACGTTCTACAAACTTATAGAAGAACAGACTAAAACTCTAATGTTAGCGGAAGTACAAGAAGAATTTATATTTAAAACAATTGACCCTGCAGTAGTGCCAGAAATTAAAGATTCACCTCAAAGGGCTTTGATCTGTATTCTAATAACAATTATTGGATTTGTACTTGGTCTTGGTATTATATTTGTGAGGTTGTTAATTGCAAAGGATGACATTAATAAAATAAACAACTAGAAAATGTAATTTAACAAATTGGTTTGACTTAATATAAAAAGAGCAGATGTTATGAGAGAGATTTTAAGGGCTTTTAAATATACTTTAAAGTCGATAAGGGTTCATACATATGATTTGATATTATATGTTTCTTCTTCTAATAAGTATCTTAACAATGATAAGTTGACATATATTTATAAACTTAGAAAAGATTTCCACAAAATAGAAAAAGGTCTGACGATGATACCAAGAAGACCTTTCTTTGGCTTCAGAGTTTTAGATAATATAATAGATACTATTGAAAAAATTGATGATAGAAATCATCAAGACGTAATAAGTGCTGTCCATGTGATTGAACATTATATAAGAGAGCATAATAATGACCAAAAATTAATAAAGTACATCGACTTTGTGAGAAAGTTTAATCTTGGGTCTCAGGGTGATAAAGGTGGATATCAAGAAATAAAATTAGAAGAGATATGCACTTCTAATTCGGACTTTAATATATATAAAAATGTAGTGTTAAATAGAAGAACAGTTAGAAGCTTCAGGAAAGAAAAAGTATCACAAATAGATGTGAATGAAGCTGTTAATATAGCTAGACATTCTCCATCCGCATGTAATAGGCAATCGTGGCGAGTTAAAGTCATAGATAGAAAAGAAAAAATAGACGAGATTTTAAAGTTACAAAATGGTAACGACGGTTTTAGAGAGCAAATTTTAAACCTAGCCGTTATAACAGCAGATCTAACATCCTGTATATCACCAGAAGAACGAAAGCAAGTATGGTTTGATAGCGGCCTTTTCTCAATGAATTTTGTTAACTCATTACATGGACTTGGTATTGGTAGTTGTTTCTTGAACTGGTGTGTTGATATAAAAAATGATAAAAAAATAAATAGCTTACTATCACTTGGAAAAGGAGAGGTTGTTACTGTTGTCATAGCATTTGGTTATTACGACGATAGCACTTTAATTTGTACATCTCCAAAGAAAAGCAATGACCAATTAGTTGAGTTTGTTTGTGATTGATATACTTGTACTAATACTGTTTTTTGCAGTCCTATTTTTCTTTTCTAGAACAAAAATATCTTTAATCTATAGTATTGGAGCCGTTCTTTTTTATGGTGGAGTAATTTTACTCTATTTTCATGTGAGTAAGAATGGTGGAAAATTCACTCCTCTTTTTCCTGATGAAAGTACTTATATAAATGGAACTAGCCTTCTTTTATATGCTAAGTTTGTTTCGAGTTTATTTGATGTAACTGGACCTGCTTTTTTCAGGGCTTTGAATTTTTTATCTTATAATATAGCTATGATTATAGTTCTAAATAGGGTGAAAAAAATAGATTATGTCAGTTTGTTTATTGTCTCTTTATTGATTTTTGGTAACTATTGGAACTTCTTTATATTGAAGGAAGGTTTGACTGTATTAGGTATCACATTAATGCTTCTCTCAATTGAGAAACACAAGAAGTTCTTACTATTCATTTCAAGCTTTATATTGGTACTAGCCAGACCTGAAGCTATAGCATTGATAATATATGCCTTTATTTGTTCTCGAGTATATAACACTTCAAAGGCTAAATTTATAATTATTAATGTTATTGCTGCAGCTATAATGATTTACTTTTTTTCGTTAGATATAAGTCAACCTGTAAAACTGAGCTTTATATCAAGGCGAATGGAGGATGTTTATAAAAGTTATGATAAAGAAACACTAGCTGTATCAAATTTGCCGGCTATACAGTTCTTTTTCTCTTCTATATATATCGAAACAGTAGTTGTTAACTTCAAAAGAGCTTTTAGTGTATTCTATAATTCAAAAGGCTTAGCAACGCTATTAGTGTTAATAAATTTTACTGGATTATTTGTTTTCATATTCTCAAAATGGAAAAATAAAGTAAATGTAATCGGATTCTATTTTCTTTTTTGTAATTTAGCGTTAGTACTTTCGCATAACACTTATCGCTATGCCAATGCGATAATTATTCCATATCTATTGATCTACATTTTGGAGAGACACCTTGAAAATACTTATAATGAGAGCAAGTAATACTAAAAACTACGGCTCTTTGATGATGGTTGCTAATTATATCCGAGTATTCAAAAATAAATACCCGAAAAGCACCTTTATTGTTGATAATGTTGAGATTGATGGAGTTGAAAGAATTAAAGCATCTTCTGGTGTAGAAGAAATTGAGAGCTTTCTAGAACTAGGTATTCAATTGAGACCTGACTGCTCAAATGAAAATAGTTTTAATAAACTTATAAAGTATAGTAAATACTCTCTTAGCTTTGGTCGAATGATGAAAGAGATAGGTGTTGATCGCGTTATCCAGCTTGGCGGAGATGATTTTTCTGAGTATTACTCAATAAAAGCCTTATGTATTGAGCTTTTAAAAATAGAAAGCCTTTTAAAAAATAACATCAAAGTCCAACTACTTGGACAAACGATGGGACCATTTTATTCGTGGAGAAAATGGTGGATTAAAAAGCTCTTGAATAAGGTTTCAATTTATTCAAGAGATGAAAATAGTGCTAAGTATCTGATAGAAGAGTTACAACTGGAAAATGTTAAAATTGCGGCAGACTTAGCTTATTTACCATTGTATAAACAAGACACTTCGTATTTTGAAAATTTTCCCGAACATAAACTAGGTAGTTTTAAAGATTACTTTGTTATCGTTCCATCAGGGCTATGGAAGTCTTATACGAGCGATCTTGATTCATATGTTAATTCTTATTTGAGTTTAATTAATCATTTAACCGAACGAGGAGAAAATGTTCTCATTTTATCACATGTTTTAAGTGATACTTCTTCCGATAATAAGATTATAGAAAAAATACAAGAAAGAATTGAACACTCTCCTAAGGTCAAGTTTATTAAAGAAACACTATTACCTGTAGAAGCTAGAGCGCTGATCGCTAAATCAAAATGTGTAGTATCAGGTAGAATGCACGCTTGTGTTTCTGCTTTACAAGTAGGTGTACCTGCCATTCCTCTCTCATATAGTGTAAAGTTTAAGGGAGTTATTGGAGAGCTAAATATTATTGATCGTATCATTGACTCAGTTGGGGATGATTTATGGCGTTTAGACGGTAAAGTTTCACCAATTGTCAATTCAATTTTATCGGAAATTGATAGCTTAGAAAGCACCCATGATAAAACTAGTGTGTTAAGTCAAATCCAAGCGTTAGAACATAAAATATTAACGCAGTTCTAGTAAAGGAGGCCGTAGTTTACGGCCTATTTTATAAATGAAAGCAAGAAACATTTTAACGATAGCTGCAGGTTTGATTTCGAAATTTCTATTGATTATATCTGTTGTTATTATTTCAAGAAATACATCACTGGATTCATTCGGCACCTATGAAATAGCATTGACTTCAATCAACTTACTCTTTCCTTTATTATGTGGAGGTGCAATAGATGGCATATTTCGATTTTGTATAGATAAAGAAGATAAGTCGATAGTTTTTAGTAGGCTATCTCTCTTTGGTCTGGTGTGTTTTTTTGTTCTAGCCCCAATTTCATATTTTGTATTAAGAGTTTATTTTGGGAGCTTATCAATATATTTAATATTACTTGTTTTTTCAAACATTCTTATAGAATTAATCAAACAACTTGAAAAGTCTAATTATAAAGCTTTTGTTGTTACTACGGCGGAGTGTATAAAGAATTTATCTTTCTTAGCGCTTGTTTTTTTATACAGCATGGGGGGGGATAAATTTGGTTTTAAAATTTTAATCTTATATCAACTATTATCTACATTGACTTGTTTATTGTTTTTAGTTATGTATTCCCAAGTTTGGAAGTACATAACTTTTAAGTTAGATGTTATTAAGTTTAATAGAGTGGAGATAAATTATTGTTTATTGATGATGCCAAACACCATTTTATGGTGGGTATTAAATGCTTCAGATAAGTTCATATTAGGTTACTTCATGGGACCTGCATCGGTCGCAATTTATGCTGTTGCTACAAAGTTCCCCTCATTAATTACCGCTCTTAACAGAATTTTTATGCAAATTTGGCATGTTTACGTTGTTGGTAAACAATCAGGAAGTAATAATTCGGGGTGGAAGCCGAATGTTGCGTTGTTAAATGCGGCGTTGGTAATGTTATCTTTGGTTTTTTACTTTTGTTTCGATATTGTTTTCGATTCAAGGTATGATAAAGCGTCCGAATATCTTCAAATTTTACTTATCGGCTCATATTATTCAGTATTGTCTTCTATGATGGGGGGGGTATATATGCGAGAGAAATTAGCCTCTCATGTTTTATTAACCACCCTTATCTCTGCTGTATCTAATATTATTTTGAATTTTATTTTCATACCATACTATGGTGTAATGGCTTGTATAGTATCAACAGTATTCAGTTTGTTTTTATTATTTATCTTGAGGTTGAGATACATTACAAGGAACAAATTAGAAAGTATCGAGTTTTTAAAAAGTCCTATTATTCATGTATGTGTAGTATTCTTCCCGATGTCGTTGATATTTAATATTCATGAAATATCTTTTGTTTTATTTGTTCTATTGTTTTTGATTAATTTCAAGATGTTGAAGGAGAAAATTGCTTGTTAGATATCAGTAATTCCAACACATATTTGGTTTGTGATGTTACCGTCATTATACCTGCCTTTAATGCTGCTAAGTGGATATTAAAAGCACTAGCTAGCATTGAAAATCAGATTTTGAAACCCTCCTCTATTATCATCGTTGATGATGGTTCGACCGACGAAACAAGAAAAATTATCGAATCCTACACAAGTGAAATTACGACTACACTTATCGCTCAGAAAAATAAAGGACCAGCTGCTGCAAGGAACTTAGGAGTTAAGAGCGCCACTACGAAATATGTGGCTTTTTTAGATGCTGATGATGAGTGGGAACTGAACAAACTTGAGACTCAATTTAAATCTATAGATGAAAAATCCTTTTCTACATCAAACTGTTTTTTGATTGATGACAATAGTAAGTTAATTTCCCGTCATATTAATGATTTTGATTATAGTGAGATTTTTCCCTCGATTTTCTTGGGGAAAATATCAATGTTGACACCTGGATTGTTAATTCCTAGAGATGCCTTTATTAAAGTAGGAGGGTTTGATGAAACCCAAAGATATAAAGAAGATCATCTGTTAATATTAGCCTTATTAAGTTCTGGGTTACGAATTAACTACGAAAAAGAGTGTCTTTTTAGTGTGAGAGTCCATGAAGATAGTGGGCGAAATAATTTTGACCCCAAGATAGTTGAGCATTCATTTACGGAATTTAAAAATAAAGCTCTAATTATAAGTCCAAAATTAAAGAAATATGAAAATGAGTTTGATTCGGCACTTTTTTTTATCTTATCCAAAGGATTTTTAGGTAATGATCGCCTTAACTGCTTTAAGTACGCTTGTCGCTCCTTTTCAAGGAAAGTTTCACTTAAAGGCTTTGTTATGATTCTTATCTCGACTTTTCCTGTAAATAAAAAATCTTTAGTGAATTTCAAAAGGAAGATAATGAGCATGAAAAGAGGTTTTAAATGATTTTACTTGCCTATCGAAAATTCATGAAAATATTATTAACTATTTTTTATAAAATTGTCTATTTTAGAAAATTAAAAGTTAATCCTTTTAAATCTTACCTTCATGGATTCATATCGATAAAAAGTGGTAGCTTTTTTGTTAGTAATGGGTTTAGAAATAAAAGAAATGTGAATATATCAATTGATGGTGGAAGCCTAACTTTAGGTAAAAATGTGTTTTTTAATAACGATGTTTCCATTAATTGTCGTGAAATGATAAATATAGGTGACAATTCGTTATTAGGTGAAGGGGTGAAAATATATGACCATGACCATTCAATTTCGGATCCATCTTTATTAATTCGTAATCAAGGCTTCAAAACTAAGCCTGTTAATATTGGGAAAAATGTTTGGCTGGGTTCGAATGTCATTATACTTAAAGGTGTTTCTATCGGTGATAACTCTGTTATAGCTGCCGGATCTATTGTAACTAAAGATATTGATGAAAATTGTATTTATATTCAAAAAAGAAATTCTATAGTGATTAATCGTTATGTGTAGTAAAAAAATACTGTTTTTTGACTCTTATTCTGATGCTTCAGGAGGTGCTCCTAGAAGCATGTTAGATCTTGCGACCCTTTTAAAGAATGAAGGTGACTCTGTTGGCATAATATCTTCAAATAAAGGTTCTTTAGCGGATTTGTCAGAAAAAAATAATATTGACTTCAATTGTATCGGAGTGCCTTCTCCCCTTTTAGTAAGAAGAGGTAATCAAAAGAAAAACATAAAATTCTTATTTCTTTATTTATTGTCATTGATGTTGACCTGGGTTAAATGTTTGATTATTTATCCTAAAATAAAAAATCACATTGTATGTTTTAACGATATTCGTTGTTTTTTATTTTTCCTTCCTATTAGTCTTTTGAGTCGGAATCGTTTAGTTTGGTATGTGCGTATTAATGACCGAGTTAATTTTGTAACACCTTTAGCGATAAGGCTTTCAAAAAAGATTATTTTAATATCATCATCTTGTTATGATATCTTTACGAATGAAGAGTTGACTAAGTATAAACACAAAACGAGTATTGTTCATACTGGATTTTCTATTCCTAAGAATATTTTTTTTGAAAAAAAGAAAAAAATATTGATTGGTTTTGTTGGTGTTCTTTCAAAAAGAAAAAATATCGAGTTGTTAATTGCATCTATTAATTGTTTACCTGTTATTTATCGAAATAAGGTTAAAGTAATTGTAGTAGGCGCATCGAAAAATGATGAAAAAGAGTATGAATTAAGTGTTAAAGACTTAGTCAAGAAGTACTCTTTAGAAGAACAATTTGAATTCGTCGGTCATCAAAATGATGTAGGAAGTTATTATAAACAATTTGACGTTGTCGCTATGACATCCTTTTCCGAAGGTTTACCTAGAACTTTAATTGAAGGGTTATCTCATGGTTGTTATGTTATCAGTACTTTAGTCGATGGTGTTGAGGATATTATAACAAACTCAGAACTTGGTACCATTACTCATGGTTATTGTGAAAAAGATTTCTCAAATGCAATTTGTTTATATGCAGACAATAGGGATAATTTCATTGAACAGAGAGGGTTGAGGGTTGATTATATAAAATCAAACTTCTCAAAAAGTGCATTTTTGAATGGATTTAAATATGTCGTAAAACACATTTGAGTATTAATTGTTTTATCTTTCTATTTTCTTTATGTTTGCATTCTAATGGTTATCAAATGTTTAATGTTGCAATTACTGCTAATACTAGTTGGTATCTTTATAATTTTCGGAAAAACACGATTCTGGCATTGTTAGAAAACGGGTATAATGTAGTCGCTGTTGCTCCAGAAGATTCTTATTCTTCAAAGCTTTCCGAGCTTGGGTGTAAATTTGTTAATATAGATATAGATCAAGGTGGTACTAATCCATTCAGGGATTTAAAAACTCTCTTCCAGTTTTATTATATCTATCAAGCAAATAGTATTGATTGCGTACTTAACTTTACTCCGAAGAATAATATTTATAGTACTTTTTCTGCGTCTTTTTTGAATGTGCCAAGTATAAATAATATTGCAGGACTTGGAGTGTTGTTTATTAACGAAACATTACCATCTAAAATTGCAAGACTTTTATATAAAATTAGTCAAAGAAAAGCATCTAAAATATTTTTCCAAAATGAGGAAGATAGAAAGTTATTCTTGGATAATAATTACGCAAAGGCTTCTGTCACCGAGCGACTTCCTGGTTCTGGAGTTGATTTGTCTCGTTTTAAATATTCCCCATCAGAAAATGACGGAGTTATACGTTTTCTGCTTATAGCTAGAATGCTTTATGATAAAGGTATCGAGCATTATGTGGAGGCAGCACGTCAGTTAAAGCTTATTTATGGAGATTCCGTGGAATTTTGCTTATTAGGTTTTTTAGACGTGAGTAATCCTTCTGCTGTTTCCAAAGAGGAGATGGATTCATGGGTTAATGAAGGAGTTGTTAAGTACCTTGGAACATCTGATAATGTTGAAACCGAAATATCTAAAGTAGATTGTATGGTTTTACCTTCATTTTACAGAGAAGGTGTACCTAAGTCATTACTTGAAGCTGGCGCAATGGGAAAACCTATAGTCACAACTGATAATGTTGGTTGTCGAGAAACAGTCGATAATGGTATAAATGGGTATATTTGTATGCCTAGATCTACTGAAAGTTTAGTAAATTCACTGGAGAAAATAATTAATAAAACCCATGAAGAAAGGCTTTTGATGGGGCGGGCTAGTAGAGATAAAATGTCTAAAGAATTTGATGAAAAGATTGTGGTTGAACAGTACTTAAAAGCTGTCGAAGACTGTTTTTTATCCTGTCAGTCAATGTGAGCGAATTTATATACTTTATCATAAGATTATTTTTAAATAGCCACCTTCGTAAGAGATGGCTATTTAAATTTGCCTCAACTTAAAAATTTGTTGCTTTATTTATATAAAGGATATTATCTCTAGCATCATAATAGTTCATGTTCTTTATTCTGACCTGTCTTTCCTAATTTATTTCTTAATAACCTTGTTATTCTCCATATGTAAGAGAGAATCAGGGCATAAGTAGCAAAGCAACCTATAAATAAACCAAACATAGTTGACTCAGGAATATTGGCGCTTTCCCCATAAATACCAAAAGCAGCAAATATAATTGCTATCGTGCATATTGCAACTAATGTTTGTCGAGAACTTAAGCCAAGACGTTGAAAAATATGATGCAAGTGTTCTCTGTCTGGTTTGAAAGGGGAGTCGCCTCGCCTGATTCTGCGAATCATTATTGCGGTCATGTCCATTAACGGAAGAGCAATTAGCCAAAGTGCTGTTACTGGTCGCATCAAGGGGGTTGACTGGTCAGTCTGACTGACGCCAAGAAGTAGCCAGATAACTGTAAAGCCAATCATCATGCTTCCAGCATCCCCCATAAATATCTTTCGTTCTCGTCCTAAAATACCAAGATTCATGAAAATATAAGGTAACATAGCGACAATAATAACTACGCATAAATACGCTGCGCCGTGCTGACTATCAACCTGTAGTAAATAAGCTAGAGCACCTAAGGTAACTATAGATAGCCCACCCAATAACCCATCAATCCCATCGACCATATTAAATGCATTAATCGCCCCAATTACGGCTGCGATTGTAACGAAACTGCCAAGCCAACCAAGTGAAATTGGTCCTAGTCCAAACATGTCGCCAAGACTATGTAGCTCTAGTCCAGCAACTTTCATCATAACCACAGATAAAACTGCTTGAACCCCCATACGGATCTTAAAGTTAAGATCGAACTTGTCATCAATTGCACCTACTACAGTTAAAGCAGAGATAGATAACAAATACAACCAGCTGTATTCGATAATTTCAGGCTTAAAAGTTAGGTATTGTGCTAAAACCAAGCATATTGATATGCCTCCAACGAGTGGAACGGCACCATTATGCAGTTTTCTTGAGTTGGGTTTGTCTACTAATCCAACTCTTTTTGCTACTTTACGCATAAGGAATAGCGTCGCAAATGATGAGAAAAAAACGAAACTGAGTTCTAAGAACATAAAAAGCCAACTTTATTGTGTATAATCGAGTGATTTTAGCCCAACTTCTAGCTTGGAAAAAGTTGTAATGTAGAAAAACTAAATATTGTTATTGGCTCGTCGCTCTTATGGGGGGGCTAGAACAATAGCGTAATGGTTGTGGGTTTGATATTATCCGGCACAAAAATAAATGAAGGATTAATCCATGAAAATTGCAGTTGCTGGGACCGGCTATGTTGGGCTGTCTAATGCCATGTTGTTAGCTCAAAATCACGAGGTGGTCGCTTTAGATATCATTTCTAAGAAGGTTGATTTACTGAACCAACGTAAGTCACCGATTGTTGATACCGAAATTGAACACTTTTTAGCGCATAAAGAGCTAAATTTTGTTGCAACAACGGATAAGCAGAAAGCTTACCAAAATGCAGAATACGTTGTTATCGCAACCCCTACAGATTATGATCCGCAAACTAATTACTTTAATACATCTTCTGTTGAAGCGGTGATTAAAGATGTTATGTCAATTAACCCTGAAGCAGTGATGGTGATTAAGTCAACTGTTCCTGTTGGCTATACAGCTCGAATCAAAGAAGAGTTGGGGTGTGAGAACGTAATTTTTTCTCCAGAGTTTCTTCGAGAAGGCAAAGCGCTTTATGATAACCTTCACCCATCCCGTATCATTGTGGGTGAACGCAGTGAACGTGCGGAAGAATTTGCTAGCTTGCTAGTGGAAGGGGCAGTAAAAGACGATATTCAAGTTCTTTTTACTGACTCTACAGAAGCTGAAGCAGTAAAACTGTTTTCAAACACCTACCTTGCAATGCGTGTTGCGTACTTTAATGAGCTGGATTCTTACGCAGAAGCTCACGGTTTAGATGCTCGTCAGATCATTGAAGGTGTCGGTTTAGATCCTCGCATTGGTAGTCATTACAACAACCCATCTTTCGGTTACGGCGGCTACTGCTTACCAAAAGATACCAAACAGCTTTTAGCAAACTATCAAGAAGTTCCGAACAATATTATTGGTGCTATCGTTGATGCTAACCGTACGCGAAAAGACTTTATCGCAGATTCAATCATTAGACGTCAGCCAAAAGTAGTAGGCGTGTATCGTTTGATCATGAAAGCTGGCTCAGACAACTTCCGTGCATCTTCAATTCAAGGCATTATGAAGCGTATTAAAGCAAAGGGTATAGAAGTTGTCGTTTATGAACCTGTGCTTCAAGAAGCTGAGTTTTTCCATTCACGTGTTGTGAAAGATCTGAATGAATTCAAAAAATGTTCGGATGTGATTATCTCTAACCGTATGGTCGAAGAGTTAGCAGATGTAGCTGAAAAAGTTTATACACGCGATCTATTTGGTAGTGACTAACCTCACACTTGATTAAGTTAAGCCAGTCTTGTTTGACTGGCTTTTGTTTCTTTAGGAATCGGTTAATTATGAAATACTTAGTAACTGGTGCTGCTGGTTTTATTGGTAGTGCAACAGCAGAGAAGCTAAATGCTGCAGGGCATGAAGTAGTGGGTATCGATAATCTAAATGATTACTACGATGTGAATTTGAAACATGCTCGACTCGCTCGTATTGAAAATCCACTGTTCAAATTTGTAAGTGTGGATATTGCAGATCGTGACGCGATGGAGAGGCTGTTTGCGACTGAGAAGTTTGATCGCGTTATCCATTTGGCTGCCCAAGCTGGAGTACGTTATTCACTAGAAAACCCACATGCTTATGCGGACTCAAACTTAGTTGGGCATCTCAATATTCTTGAGGGATGCCGTCAAAACAAAGTAAGCCATCTGGTATATGCGTCTTCGAGCTCAGTGTATGGGCTTAATGCAAAAGTTCCTTTTGCTACTTCAGATAGTGTTGACCATCCAGTATCACTTTATGCAGCAACGAAAAAGTCTAACGAGTTAATGGCTCATAGCTATTCTCATCTGTATGACATCCCAACAACAGGATTGCGCTTTTTCACAGTGTATGGTTCTTGGGGGCGTCCGGACATGGCCCCATTTATTTTCACTAAGAAAATTCTTGATGGCGATACTATCGATATCAATAATAATGGTGATATGTGGAGAGACTTCACCCATGTAGATGATATTGTTGAAGGTGTAGTTCGTATTGCAGACGTCTTACCAACTCGAAATGAAAGCTGGACTGTAGAATCTGGAACTCCAGCAAGCAGTTCTGCTCCATATTCGGTTTATAACATTGGTCATGGCTCTCCTATCAACTTGATGGACTTCGTTAAAGCGATTGAAGATGAGCTTGGTATAGAAGCGAAGAAAAACTTCCGCGAAATGCAGCCTGGGGATGTTTATCAAACTTATGCTGATACAGAAGATCTATTTACCGCTACTGGTTACAAACCAAGAGTAACAGTTAAAGAAGGCGTTGCAGAGTTTGTTTCTTGGTATAAAGAATTCTATAACAAGTAATACAAAACGAGGCGAAAGCCTCGTTTTTATGTCTAGCTAGGTATAAATCACAATGATTAAAAAATGTCTTTTCCCTGCAGCGGGTTACGGTACTCGTTTTCTACCTGCAACAAAATCTATGCCGAAAGAAATGATGCCGGTAGTTAACAAGCCATTGATTGAATATGGTGTTGAAGAAGCGATTGAAGCTGGCATGAATGGCATGTGCATTGTCACTGGTCGTGGCAAACACTCTTTGATGGACCACTTCGATAAAAACTATGAGTTGGAACATCAAATTTCAGGAACAAGCAAAGAAGCACTGTTGGACGATATCCGTTCTTTGATTGATTCAGCGAGTTACACATATATCCGTCAACGTGAGATGAAAGGTCTTGGGCATGCTATCTTGACTGGTCGTGAGTTGGTGGGTGATGAATCATTTGCTGTTGTACTAGCAGATGACCTCTGTGTGAATGAAGAGCAGGGCGTATTAGCGCAGATGGTTGAGCTGTACAAGCAGTTCCGTTGCTCAATTGTTGCGGTTCAAGAAGTACCAGAAATTGAAACCCATAAATACGGTGTGATCGCAGGTGAGATGATCAAAGATGACATCTTCCGAATCGACAATATGGTAGAAAAGCCAGAACCAGGCACAGCACCAAGTAATTTAGCAATTATTGGTCGCTATATCTTAACGCCAGATATTTTTGAGCTTATCGAAAATACAGAACCAGGCAAAGGTGGAGAAATCCAAATCACTGACGCATTGATGCAACAAGCGCAATCTGGTTGTGTGATTGCTTACAAATTTAAAGGTCAGCGTTTTGACTGCGGCAGTGTAGAAGGTTACATCGAGGCGACAAACTACTGCTACGAGAACCTATACAAAAAAGCGTCTAGTGCTGAGCTTGCTAAAACACCAACCGTAAAGGTTGCTGAACCAGTATAGTTGTTCAGGCTCGCTACCAATGTGCTTTAACATGGCTTTCTGACGTACAAAGCTTAGTTAAAGCACGTTGATATTCAAATTCTTATGCTGTTTTTACTGATTAACAATAAGTAAGAACTAGGTTGTATCGTTCTAATGTCGGCTGATATTAGTTTAATAAACCACCTCAATTCCTTCTGCTTCCAACTTCTCTCCTAACTCTTTTTTTGCTTCTTTCTCTCCATGTATCAAATGCACGGCTTTTGGTTGTGTTGGAATCCCAGTAACAAACTTCAATAAATCGCTTTGGTCTGCATGTGCAGAATATCCAGAGATGGTATGGATCTGCGCGTTGGCTTCGATTGGTTGGTTATCGATATCCACCGTGTGGCTGCCTGATTGGATTTCTTGACCTAAGGTTCCTTGCGCTTGATAGCCCGCAAACAACACATCATTTCTTCCGTCTGGCAAGAGTGCTTTTAAGTAATTGACGATTCTTCCTCCTTCGCACATACCGGATGCCGCGACGACAATTGCAGGCTCATCGGTGGAGGCTAGTCGATTCACTAATGCTTGATGTTCTCGATGGTTTTCTACAGTAATGCATTGTTCAAAAGCGAGGGGATGACGATGATTGTTGAGCTTGTGCTTTGCTTCTTTTCCCCACAGTTTTTTGAAACGGCGGTAGGTCTTCGTGACTCTTTTCGCAAGCGGTGAGTCTAGGATAATTGGCAAAGAAGACGACAAGTCGCGTTGGTGAATCAGCTGTTCAATATCGAATAACAGTTCCTGCGTACGTCCTACGCTGAAAGCTGGGATCAGAATTACACCACCGTCTTGCAGTGCGTGATCGATAATGGCGTTCAAGCGCTCAGTTCGAGTTGCAATGTCTTCATGCTCTTTGTTGCCGTATGTGGACTCGATGAACAAATAGTCGGCACGCTTTGGCGGCTTTGGATCGGGTAAGAGCGGGGTATTGGACGGACCTAGATCGCCGGAAAATACGATGATTTCATGATTGGGGAGTTTGAATTCCACGTAAGCGGAACCAAGAATGTGCCCCGCAGGCTGAAAGCGCAGGTAACATTGTTTACCAAGTGGCAGCCATTGTTGGTAGTCATGGGGTCTTAGCTGTTTTTTAATAACATTGAGGACTTGTTGACGCTGGTGGAAGTTCAAACCCAGTTGCAGCTTTAGTCCGTCTTCTAACATGAGCGGTACCAGTTCGGCTGTTGCTTTGGTGCAGTAGATGGAGCCTTTAAATCCAGCAGCCAGTAACCAAGGTAGGCGTCCGATATGGTCGATATGAGCATGGGTGAGGACTAATGCTTTGATGTGTTTAACCGGAAACTCAATATCCAATGATGCCCTACGGTTGCCAAAATGGATGTCTTTGCCTTGGAAGAGTCCGCAATCGATCAAGATGCTGCCGTGTGGCAGTTGCAATTCATGACAAGAGCCAGTGACGGTATGTTTCCCGCCATGGTGAATCACACTTGCGATGTCTGATATTGGGGTTGTCATGTCGATTGCTCCTCCTTGAACAAGCATAGGTAACTATAAATCCAGAGGGCAGGGTAAGTGAATAGAGTTCGTTGGTTGGATGGAATTAAGTAGGAATAATCGGAAGTGCGATTGGGTTCTTTGTTTTGATGTAAGGCGTTTTTCGTTACTTAACTTTCGGTTTTACACATGTGGTAATTAGATTCCTGATGTCGCTTGGGCTCCTCGGAATGATAGACTGACTAGATCGTAAGCAAACAAAAAGGGATGCGTGATGCATCCCTTTTTGTTTCTGCTTAGTAAAAAGCGAAATTAAGCTTTAGCTGCTGCCGCTGCTTTAGCGATAGCTACGAAGCTCTTAGCGTCTAGAGAAGCGCCGCCAACTAGAGCACCGTCGATGTCAGGTTGTGAGAAGTAAGCTTCTGCGTTTTCTGGTTTAACAGAACCGCCGTATTGGATGATTACTTGTGCTGCAACTGCTTCGTCTTTCGCTGCGATTAGTGCGCGGATAGAAGCGTGGATGCGTTGTGCATCTTCAGCTGTTGCTGCTTTACCAGTACCGATAGCCCAGATTGGTTCGTAAGCGATGATTGCGCCGTTTAGAGCTTCAACACCGTAAGTGTCGATAACTGCGTTGATTTGACGTGCACATACTGCTTCAGTTTCGCCAGCTTCGTTTTGAGCTTCAGATTCACCGATACAGAAAACAGGCGTTAGGCCGTTTTCTTTTAGGAAGTTGAATTTCTTCGCGATAAACTCGTCAGATTCGTTGTGGTATTCACGACGCTCTGAGTGACCGATGATGATGTGAGAAGCACCGAAGTCTTTCAGCATTTCTGGAGACATGTCGCCAGTGAAAGCACCGCTGTTGTTTAGATCAGTGTTTTGTGCACCTAGGATAACTTTGTTACCGCCTTCAGCGATTACGCGCTCTGCTAGATCGATGTAAAGAGCTGGTGGAGCTACTGCTACGTCTACACCTTCAACGCCTTCAAGCTCAGCGTTAATACCTGTTAGTAGCTCAGTTACCATTGCTTTGCTACCGTTTAGTTTCCAGTTACCCATCACTACAGGACGACGCATAGGAATATCTCCCTTATTTTTAATGTAAATAGTCTATTAATGTAAAAAATCTACGTAGGAATATAACAGAATAATGTGAACAGATCATGATTGGCGTCATGTCTTATTCGGCTTTCTTCATCTGGTCGGTGCTGCATTTGTTCTGTTATTTTTGTCAAAAGCAATCGATTGGTGATCGCGTAGACAGAATGATAGTCCATTCCTCGGAAATTGCCGCTTAGATTGGTATTACTACGCGCTGGAATTAATTGTTGTAGAAAGGAATCAAAATGCCAAATCTCGTTTTAGAGTATTCAAACTCGGTGGAGGAACGCGTCAATGTTCAGGGGTTGCTGGAGGATTTACATAAAACGGCGTTAGAAAGTGGCCTTTTTGAACTCGCGTCAGTGAAATCTAGAACGCTCCGGTGCCACAATTGGTTAATAGGAGAGGAGGGTGATAGCCTCGACTTTATCCATATCAACTTTGATTTGTTATCTGGTCGCTCCCAAGAACAAAAGCGAGAACTGTCACGATCCTTGATGGCGACACTTCAAGAGCAAGCCAGTCACGTGCACAGTTTAACGGTCAATATCAGAGACATGGATATAGATAGCTTCCAAAAGGTAGTGAACTAGGTTGCGCTGGATTGCCCGAGAATAGCGAGGGGTTATTGTTACGAATTCTCAGCCTGGCTCTGCTTGTTGTAAGGTCGTTGTGGGCACCCAAGCTATCGGTGTCCTTTCCAAACTATATCGACTGGGCTAATCTATAACCTTTCTACTTTGGGGTAAAATTTGATGTCGACTAAAGAGTTACTGTTTTCTTTTCAAGGACGTATAAACCGTAAAACCTACTGGATTTGGAACGTCATTTACTATGTGTCCATTCTAGGCTTTGGTGCCGGTATCAGCCAACTGCTTCCTACTCTCTCCTATGTGCTTCTTCCTATTTTCTTGGTGGTTCTGTTGATCCCTGATTTGGCGATCACCACCAAGCGTTGGCACGACCGCAACAAATCGATCTATTGGCTAGCACTGAATATTCCGTTGATTATCGGACGAATTGCCACGCCAATGACCAGCCCTGCCGCGCAAGAGCCGTCGACCCCACAGATGTTCGTTGCTTCCATTTCTCTGATTTGTGGTTTATGGATTCTAATTGAATGTGGTTTCTTAAAGGGAACATCAGGACCAAACCAATATGGCCCTGAGCCGGAGTAATCGCCTCAAGTATCGTGCGTGCTGAAAGTAGATTCTTGGTCTCGCTGAGGCTCGCTAGAATGACGAATTCTTTTGATTTAGAGGCTGTTAAACTCACCGTCATTCTGAACTGCGAGGGACGAGCGTGATTCAGAATCTATCGTCCGCTTGAGCAGTGTTTAAGCTGAGCGGAAAAGAATAGGAGCTTGCTGTTACTAGATTCTTAGTCTCGCTGAGGCTCGCTAGCATGACGAACTCTTTTGATGTAGAGGCTATTAAAGCCACCGTCATTCTGAACAGCGAGGAACGAGGTGATTCAGAATCTATCATCCGGTTGAGCAGTGGCTAAGCTGAGTGTGAAAGAGTAGGAGTTTGCTGTTACCAGATCCTTAGTCTCGCTAAGGCTCGCTAGAATGACGAACTCTTTTGATTTAGAGGCTGTCAAACTCACCGTCATTCTGAACTACGAGGGACGAGCGTGATTCAGAATCTATCGTCCGGTTGAGCAGTGGTTAAGCTGAGCGGGAAAGAATAGGAGCTTGCTGTTACTAGATTCTTAGTCTCGCTAAGGCTCGCTAGAATGACGATCCTTTTTGGTTTGGAGGCTGTTAAAGTCATCGTCATTCTGAACTGCGAGGGACGAGCGTGATTCAGAATCTATCGTCCGCTTGACGGGAAAGAATAGGAGCTTGCTGTTACTAGACTCTTAGTCTCGCTGAGGCTCGCTAGAATGACGAACTCTTTTGATATGGAGACTGTTAAAGCCATCATCATTCTGAGCTGCGAGGAATGAGCGTGATCCAGAATCTATCGTCCGGTTGAGCAGTGGTTAAGCTGAGTGTGAAAGAGTAGGAGCTTGCTGATACCAGATTCTTAGTTTCGCTACAGCTCGATTGAGTGACGAGCTCCTTTGATTTAGAGTCTGTGAAAGCCATCGTCATTCTGAATAACGAAGCACGAGTGTGATTCAGAATCTACGCACAGAGCGCTCCGAGTTTGAACTGAGCGATTGAATTACAATGGAAAAGTAACAGCGAATAATGAAGGAGAATGAATCATCGATAAGACACCTTGCGTTTATATCCTAACGTCAAATAACAACGCTGTTCTCTACATAGGTGTTACCAGTCAGCTGCCCCAAAGAATATGGCAACATAAAAATGGAGTAGTGGAAGGATTTACTAAGAAATACAACGTTCATAAGCTCGTTTACTTTGAGTTATTCGACGATATCGCTAATGCTATAAACCGAGAAAAGCAGCTCAAGCAGTGGAAGCGTGAGTGGAAGTTAGCCTTGGTAAGAGAAACGAACCCTAACTTTCTCGATCTATCTACTGAGTATCAGTAAAAATCATCCCTATCTTTAAACGCATTTAAGCTAACCACATCCGCTTTTTGTGTCGGTGCCGCTTCCCCTTCTAGCGCTGCTTTGAACTTTACGACCTGTTTTTGCAACTCGTTCATCAATACCACATTGGTGTGATGAGGGTTTTTACACGTGCTGATGACTCTATCAATGTGGCTTTGTTGAGCCCACAATCTTTCTTTCATATCTTCTGATGCGCTTTCGATCATCTCTTTCGCCATCTCATGACGAAATTGCTCAAAAGCTTCTGGGTCTCGCTCTGCCATTCGAACCATTTCATCGAATGGAGGAAGCGTTTGGGGTGGGATATGACGTAGAGTAGACATCGATGCTCTCCAAATCCTTATGGAAATTGCCTTTAGTTACTAAAAGCCTATACCACTAGAAAGAGGAGAGAGGATGAATTCTTCAGCCGTCTCACTTATAAGAGAAGCTTTCAAGCTTGAGATTGAATAAGTGCGGCATGTCGATGTTTGGTTGTGGTGGTTACTGCAGTTGTTGGATGCGGTAAACGCAGCGTCTTTGGCCACTAATGATGTGTTCGGTACGCTCTACTTTGGTGTCACGTCCAAGTAAAGACTGAAAGACACTTAATTCTGATTGGCACAAGCTTGGGCAGCGAGTTGCGGCTTTACAAATCGGACAGTGATTTTCGATCAAGATGAATCCGTTCTCATCTTTCTCGAGCTCTGCCATATAGCCTTCTTGCTCTCTTAATGTGACGAGTGTTTCTAGTTTGCTTTGCAGAGAGTCGCATTGCTCAAGATGCTGACGATAACTTTGTAACGTGAGTTTTTCCCTCTCTGATGTGACTTTTTCCAGTCCATCTTTGCCAAAGATATGTTCGACAGCTTCTATAAACTGAATGGTCAACTCACCGTGACGGTCAGCAAATTGCTCATGACCTTTTTGAGTGAGAGACCAATGACGAGCAGGGCGACCAACTTTTACTTTTACGTCATGGATAGACAGGATGCCATCATCTTCTAAACTCTGCAGGTGCTGACGCGCCCCCATGGTTGTCATACCTAGCTCAGAAGAGAGTTGTTTTGCAGTGACGGAGCCATCACGCTTAACGATTTGCAATATCCTATCTACGGTCTTCATATACCCACCATTTATACGTCAGTACATATTATGCGCGATAGGGTTAGTAAAGAAAAGTGTTGACTTAATTTGAGTGTGGCTTTGTAGGGGCTATGTTCATATGAGCCAAGATATGTCGTCATTCAGAACAGCGAGAAACGAGGTGATTCAGAATCTATCGTCCGGTTGAGCAGTGGTTAAGGTGACCAGGAAAGAATAGGAGCTTGTTACCACTAGATTCTTAGTCTCGCTGGAACTGGCTAGAATGACGAGTTCTTTTGATTTAGAGCTTATTAAAGTCACCGTAATTCTGAACAACGAGGAACGAGTGTAATTCAGAACCTACTGTCCGGCTGTGCAGTGGCTAAGTTGAGCGGGAAAGAAGCGGAGTTTGCTGTTACCAGATTCTTAGTCTCGCTGGAGCTCGCTAGAATGACGAGTTTTTTCGATTTAGAGCTTGCTATGGTAGCGGTCATTCTGAACAGCGAGGAACGAGGTGATTCAGAATCTATCTTCCGGTTGAGCAGTGGTTAAGGTGACCAGCAAAGAATAGGAGCCTGCTGTTACCAGATTCTTAGTCTCGCTGGAGCTGGCTAGAATGACGAGTTCTTTTGATTTAGAGCTTATTAAAGTCACCGTCATTCTGAACAACGAGGAACGAATGTGATTCAGAATCTATTGCCCGTTGTGCGGAAAGAAAGGCTCAAACTCAGACTGAGCGAGAGCCTCGAGAAATGCTTAAAGAATAATATCACGCACTTCTGGATCTTTACGATCTAAGTAGTGAGTCGATTTGATGCGGCGAATAGTTCGGCATCGACCGCGTACGAGCAGCGTTTCTGTGGTTGCAATATTGCCTTGACGAGAGATACCTTCCAGCAAGTCACCTTTAGTGATGCCTGTAGCTGAAAATACCACATTGTCGCTACGAGCCATGTCTTCCATTTTGAGGACAACATTCGCTTTTACGCCCATTTCATCGCAGCGTTTTAGTTCATCTACACCGTAAATGCGGTTTTCTTCAGTATCGCCTTTTACCTCATGACGAGGAAGCAGGCGACCGTGCATGTCACCGTCTAGCGCTCGAATTACCGCTGCTGATACAACCCCTTCTGGCGCACCGCCAATACAGTACATCATGTCCACTTCACTGTCTGGCATACAAGTTAGAATAGAGGCAGCGACGTCACCATCAGGCACCGCAAAAACACGTACGCCCATTGCTTGCATTTCTGCAATAACGTCATTGTGGCGAGGTTTCGCAAGGGTAATAACGACTAGGGTATCAAGTGGCTTGTTCAGGGCTTTTGCTACGTTCTCTAGGTTTTCTTTTAACGGCTTTTCTAAGTCAATTACGCCTTTTGCACCAGGGCCAACAACCAGTTTTTCCATGTACATATCTGGCGCTTTAAGAAAGCTGCCTTTCTCACCTGCGGCAAGTACGGCTAGTGCGTTCGATTGTCCCATTGCCGTCATACGCGTCCCTTCAATCGGGTCGACTGCAATATCTACTTCATCACCACCAATACCCACTTGCTCACCAATGTACAGCATTGGCGCATCATCGATTTCACCCTCACCAATGACAATTTCACCACTGATATCTGTTTTGTTCAGTAGCGTGCGCATAACTTCAACAGCTGCGCCATCGGCTGCGTTTTTATCGCCACGGCCAAGCCATTTGTAACCAGCCAGAGCTGCACCTTCAGTCACACGGGAAAATGCCATTGCTAAATCGCGTTTCATGATGTCTCCAAGTAAGCAAGAGGGAAGAAGAATTTGCGCGGCGATTCTATCACAAGGTCGAGTAAACGTTTGCCTTTTTGCGAGGCTTTTACTTTATCTAACTTGAATTTGATCAATACTTAGGGCGATTTTCAGCGTAGCGAGACGCAAAATCCTTGCTCAAAAATGCTTCGGCGACAAGAAAAGTCAGCGTTTAGTGAGATTGCGCTGATTTTTTGACCGAATGATGCAAAATATCGAATATAGTGAGTGTTTCTCATCGCGACGCTGAGTAGAATGAACCTTATATAGGTTAGGTGTGCATCAATCTCGCACATCGTCCCAACGGAATAACATAGGTAGGCCAAGATGTCTTTTGAAGTACTAGAACAACTAGAATCTAAAATTCAAACTGCAGTTGACACAATCACTCTTCTTCAGATGGAAGTCGAAGAGCTGAAAGAAGATAAAGCTAAACTTGCGGAAGAAGCGAACGAGCTTCGCTCTCAACGTGAAGAGCTAGAGCAAAAAGCACAACAAGCACAGCAAGAGCACGCACAATGGCAAGAGCGCATTCGTGCACTACTTGGCAAAATGGACGAAGTGGAATAATTCGGCTTCTTCATTCCAAATTAAAAACACCCGCGTTAAGCGGGTGTTTGTGTTTTAGGGAAGTAGAAAATGTTAAGACAAGGCTAGGCGCTAAGAGCCAAGAGAAGACCCTATAACTTAGGCGCCTAAGACTCGCTATGCTTCTTCATCCAACTCTAAATCAATATTCAATGGTTCAGGCGACAGGATAATTCCGGTGCTATCAGCATAAATATAATCTTCAGGTAAGAAGCTGACGCCGCCAAAGTTGACTGGTACATCCAATTCGCCAATACCTTGACTTGTCGCTCCAACAGGAATAGAAGCGAGGGCTTGAATGCCTAAGTTCATATCTTCAAGTTCATCTACTTCACGAACACAGCCGTAAACGACAATGCCTTCCCACTCGTTTTCTTCCGCAATGGTTGCGATTTCTGCATCGATAAGGGCTTTACGTAGGGAACCGCCACCGTCAATTAACAAAACGCGACCAAGTCCATCTTGCTCTAATGTCTCGCGGATCAACGAATTATCTTCAAAACACTTGATGGTGGTGATTTGCCCGGCAAATGAAGCGCGACCGCCAAAGTTACTGAACATTGGTTCAACCACATCTACCTGATCGAGGTAGATATCACAGAGTGCTGAGGTATTGTATTCCATAGCGTACCTTTCTAAACAGAAATTGGTTGTCTTTGAGTATATCTAGGCATTAAGTCAATGCAATGACAATCCTTTTTTAACTTACTAGAGTTTGAGCTACCACAATTGTTGCAAACAAAACGTTGGTGACTAGAGAGCATTTCACGATGACTGGCATCATTGGTGCTATTTGAGCAGGCTTTTGTGTATGCCAAACCGCTTTACCATGATCGGCCACGAAATAAATACTAAGTAAGAATGGCAAGCTAATCCAAACGGGTTTGTCTTGAATTAACAAGTAAGCCGCAAAGGCAAGGATAGCTCCGCCAAGTAAAATAAAGTGGTACTGTTTGGCTTTACGTTGACCTAAGCGTACCGCCACCGTGCGTTTACCACACTCTCGGTCGTTCTCTATATCACGCATATTGTTGATATTGAGTACTGCAACGGCGAGTAAACCGCAGCCTAAAGCAGGTAAGAATAGCGTGGTGTCTACGTGACCGGTATGCAAGAAGTAGGTACCGGATACGCCGAGTAAACCAAAAAACAAGAACACTGATATATCGCCAAGCCCCACGTAACCGTATGGTTTGCTACCCATGGTATAAGCAATGGCGGCGAGAATGGCCAAAATTCCCAGCCCGATAAAAGTAACAATGCTTTCCAGTGAACTTAGTGAATAGAAAACCAACACCAAGCCTGAAATGGCGGTCAGAACGATGTTAAAGATAATCGCTTGTTTCATCTGTTTAGCACTTACCGCGCCTGACTGCATCGCTCGTAATGGGCCGAGGCGTTTGTCGTTATCTGTACCTTGAACGGCATCGCCATAGTCGTTTGCCAGGTTGGACAGAATTTGCAGCAATGTCGCGGTTACGAAAGCCATGATGGCAATCGTCAGTGAGAAATGACCCGCCGAGTAGGCGAGTACGCTACCTGTTAAGATAGAGACCAATGCCAGAGGTAATGTTTTTGGACGAGCGGCTTCAAGCCAGATCTGTAGAGATTGTTTCATGGAAATTTCGTGCTAGTAACCAATGTGCCCAGTATAAGCACAAAGAGGCAGATACGCTATTGACCTAAAACAACTCAACTAGAAGTCAAAGGGTGATTCAGAATCTATCATCCGGTTGTGCAGTGGTGAAGGTGAGTGGGAAAGAAAGGCGTCTGCTGTTAGCAGATTCTTAGTCTCGCTTAAGCTCGCTAGAATGACGAGAGCTTTTGATCTAGATGTTGTCTAAGTCACCGTCATTCTGAACAGCGAGGAACGAGTGTGATTCAGAATCTATCATCCGATTGTGAAGTGTTGTGGTGAGAGAGAAAGAATAGGCGTTTGCTGTTAGCAGATTCTTAGTCTCGCTTAAGCTCGCTAGAATGACGAGAGCTTTTGATCTAGATGTTGTCTAAGTCACCGTCATTCTGAACAGCGAGGAACGAGTGTGATTCAGAATCTATCATCCGATTGTGAAGTGTTACGGTGAGAGAGAAAGAATAGGCGTCTGCTGTTACTAGATTCTTAGTCTCGCTTGAGCTCGCTAGAATGACGAGATCTTTTTTGATTTAGGTGTTGTCACAGTAACCGTCATTCTGAACAGCGAGGAACGAGGTGATTCAGAATCTATCGTCCCAATAGTGCCGTGGTTAAGGTGAGTTGGAAAGAATAGGCGTCTGCTGTTAGCAGATTCTTAGTCTCACTTGAGCTCGCTAGAATGACGAGAACTTTTGATTTAGGTGTTGTCACAGTGGCCGTCATTCTATACAAAAAGCCCAGAAACAAGGTTCTGGGCTTTGGTAAAATAGATTGCGATTAAAGAATAAAGCGGCTTAGATCTTCATCTTCAATTGTGTCGCCTAAGCGTGCTTTCACATAAGCGGAATCAATAACGAATTTAGCGCCAGATTGCTCCGCTGCGTCGTAAGAGATTTCATCCATTAAGCGTTCCATAACGGTGTGTAAGCGACGAGCACCGATGTTTTCTGTGCTTTCGTTGACCGTCCATGCAGCTTCCGCGATTTGCGTGATACCGTCTTCTGTGAATTCGATGTCCACATCTTCCGTTTTCATCAACGCAACGTACTGCTCTGTTAGAGAGGCTTTTGGTTCTGTCAGAATGCGTTTGAAGTCGTTGCTGCTTAGTGCTTCTAGCTCAACGCGAATTGGTAGACGACCTTGCAATTCTGGGATCAAGTCAGATGGTTTTGCCACTTGGAATGCACCAGATGCAACAAACAGAATGTGGTCTGTTTTTACCATGCCGTGCTTGGTTGATACCGTGCTGCCTTCAATCAATGGAAGTAGGTCGCGCTGAACACCTTCGCGTGAAACGTCTGGGCCTGAGCTCTCGCCGCGTTTACAGATCTTGTCGATCTCATCGATAAATACGATGCCGTTGTTTTCAACGTTGAAAATCGCTGCTTCTTTTAGCTCTTCTTGGTTTACCAGTTTCGCCGCTTCTTCTTCCGCTAACGCTTTCATTGCGTCTTTGATTTTCAGCTTACGTTTTTTCTTAGTGTCGCCTGCCAGGTTTTGGAACATGCCTTGCAGCTGGTTAGTCATCTCTTCCATACCAGGAGGCGCCATGATCTCTACGCCCATCTGCGGTGCGGCTACGTCGATTTCAATTTCTTTATCGTCTAGTTGGCCTTCACGCAGTTTCTTACGGAAGATCTGGCGAGTGTGAGAAGACTCTTCCGTTTGCTCTGCTTGACCCCAACTATCACGTGCTGGTGGCAGTAGCGCATCAAGAATACGTTCTTCCGCTTGCTCTTCTGCGCGGAATTTCACTTTCTCCATCGCTTGTTGATGCGTCATTTTCACAGCGACATCTGTTAGGTCACGGATGATGGTTTCAACTTCTTTACCAACGTAACCCACTTCGGTGAATTTTGTCGCTTCAACTTTGATGAAAGGGGCATTTGCCAGTTTTGCGAGGCGTCGTGCGATTTCAGTCTTACCAACACCAGTAGGACCAATCATCAAGATGTTTTTTGGCGTCACTTCGGCACGCAAGCTTTCTTCAAGCTGCATGCGGCGCCAGCGGTTACGAAGTGCAATCGCAACCGAACGCTTGGCTTTTTCTTGACCGATAATGTGGCGGTTCAATTCATGAACGATTTCGCGAGGCGTCATTTCAGACATATTCTTTCCTTACTTCGTTACGATTACGCGGTTGGTTTTTCAGGCTCTACTGTTGAGTCTAGCTCTTCTACCGTGTGGTGATGGTTAGTGAAGACACAAATATCACCCGCGATATTGAGAGCTTTTTCCGCGATCTCACGAGCATCTAGATCTGTGTTTTCTAGTAGGGCGGTTGCGGCAGCTTGTGCGTAAGCACCACCAGAGCCAATCGCAATCAGGTCATGTTCTGGCTGTACGACATCACCATTACCGGTAATGATTAACGATGCGGTTTCGTCGGCAACGGCAAGTAAGGCTTCGAGCTTGCGCAAAGCACGATCGCTACGCCAGTCTTTAGCTAGCTCAACTGCCGCTTTGGTTAGGTGACCTTGGTGCATTTGCAGTTTGCTTTCGAAGCGCTCAAAAAGGGTGAAGGCATCCGCAGTACCGCCGGCAAAGCCCGCTAGTACTTGGTTGTTGTACAGGCGGCGAACTTTGCGCGCATTACCTTTCATTACGGTATTGCCTAGAGATACTTGGCCATCACCCGCGATGACGACTTTATTATTTCGACGTACAGATACAATGGTAGTCACAGTCGACCTCTTGATTATTTCTCTTTGGATTTAATTCAGTATATGGGGGAGGAGAAATGGGGATTCAAGGGGGCAAAAAGAAAGGCCCTAGGATCTTAGCTCCTAGGGCCTGAGTTTAAAGATTTTCTTTCCAAATCGCACACGGCTCGATTTTCGCGCGTTGCAGTTTATGACGGTCACGTTCTGCATCACGTTTGAACTTATACGGACCTAGCACCACGCGATACCATGAACTGCCTTCTTTCTTACGAATCTTGCTCGACATCCCTTGGAACGCGATTGCAAGCTTACGCTCTTCGGCTTGTGCCTGGGTTTTGTACGCGCCACACTGCATGATGTAAGGAATTTTAGAAACTTCAATTTCTTTGGCCACAACTTCAACTTCACGTTTCGGTAGTGACTCAACATATTCCCATTTTTCTTCTGGTGGTGGCGGCAAGTCTTTTTTCGGCTTTGGTTTGCTTACAGTGGTTGTTGGCTGCTTCACGACTGGTTGTTTAGGTTCTGGGTCACTACTCAAAAGGTAAAGACCATAGCCAAAACCGCCCACGAGCAAGATAGCGAGCAGGCCACTGCGCCAAGGTTTTTTTCTTTTCGGCGGCTGTTTTTTTGTCGACTTTTTTGGGGCGCCTCGCCCTCGTCTTACATAATCTCTATTTGCCACGGTTATTTCTGGTCATCAAGGATTCTTGCAAATATGTTAATCCAGAACGAGTTGAGAAAACACCCTATTGATAGAATCTTGATAGCTAAAGCGCGACAACGCCCGAGTGTAGGAGTGTGTTTCCGTTCTCACTTACATTTATTCAGGGATACACAAAAAGCAGGAGGGGTAAATAAAAAAGCGGCGCCTTAGCACCGCTTTGGGGATGAATACCTAATCTTTAGGTTAAGGGCGCTGTGGTGGCGCTGCACTTCCACGAATGACGAGATTAGTTTCAAGCAGACGCGAGCCTGAATGCACGTCGTGGCCTTTTAACATCTCGAGCATCATTAGCATCGCTTGTCGACCAATCTCATAGCGAGGTTGAGAGATGGTGGTCAACGGTGGATCGCAGTACTGAGCGAAGTTAATGTCATCAAAGCCCACAACAGAGAGATCTTGCGGTACTCGTAAGCCAAGCTTTTTCGCTTCTTGAATTGCGCCGATGGCCATTGTGTCACAGTGACAGAAAATAGCCGTTGGTGGTTCTGGCAATTCGAGCAGTTTACGAACGGCTTTTGCTCCGCCATCAAAAGAGAACTCAGTAATGACACTATATTGTGGATCTTTATTGATGCCGGCACGGCGCAGGGCTTGTTGGTAGCCTTGCTGGCGGAACTGACACAATATTGCTGTATCTGGTCCAGAGATTTGAGCAATGCGTTTATGACCTAATTGAGTCAGGTAGTTCACCGCTTCAAATGCTGAGGTCAGGTTATCAATATGTACTGTCGGAAGCTCGAGCTCTGGCGCAAATTCACACGCCATTACCATCGGAGGTAAGTTCTTTTGCTCTGGCTTACTGACATCGAATGGTAGATCTGTACCAAGCAGTAGCATTCCATCTGCCTGCTTAGTAAATACGAGGTTTACGAAAGAGCTTTCGCGTTTCTTCTGTTGTCCGCTATCGCCCAGCAGGACTAGATAGCCATGTTCCATGGCTGCATCTTCAATACCGCGAATAATTTCAGAAAAATAAGGATCACAGATGTCGGGAACGATAGTAACAATGG
>NZ_JADDYG010000842.1:68318-104928 GCF_015163535.1 Vibrio sp. OPT46
AACGAAAGAGCTTTCGCGTTTCTTCTGTTGTCCGCTATCACCCAACAGGACTAGATAGCCATGTTCCATGGCTGCATCTTCAATACCGCGAATAATTTCAGAAAAATAAGGATCACAGATGTCGGGAACGATAGTAACAATGGTTTTTGATTCGTTTCTACGTAAGTTACGCGCTAATGAGTTTGGAGAATAACCCGCTTCAAGTACGGCATCTTCTACTCTCTTTCTTGTAGAAGAAGAGACTTTCTCTGGATTCATTAAGGCTCGAGATACCGTAGCCGTAGACACTCCCGCAAGCTGGGCAACATCCTTCATTGTCGCCATAGTTTTTAACCTCTCATTTATTTTTGCCAAGATGACGTTATTCCGGTTTGAAATCAGAGTAATCAAACCGAGTTAGAGCTGTATTTGCTCTTCGCTCAGTTCGTGTTAACGAGTGGGAAAATGGATTCTTCACCGCGATATCAATTTGTGGGAATAGTCATTGTTTTAATCTAAGCCTGTGCAAACAAGTCACTTTAGACTTTTCTAATTTGGATAGTCTATTCATTTCTAAAGTGAAAGTTACGGTCTGTTTAACAAAAATTGTAATCTTGGTGTGATTCTGGTCACATTAAATGGTAATTCATTACATAGTTAAACGTTTGCTAGCTGAGATCTTGTGGTTCTATGTCTAAATTCCAGCGTACTTTCTTAGCATTTGGCAACAACTCAATAGCAGGTTTGGCACTGGTTAATAACTTTTGCATCAATGAACGATGCTGAGTTTGCAGTAATAGTTGCCAACGGTATTTACCAGCCCGCTTGGCCAAAGGTGAAGGAGTAGGGCCTAACACCATGCAGGAATCATCGAACAGAGGGTGTGACTCTAACGTAAAGCGGACCTGACGCAGGAAGTCTTCAACTACCTCACTTTGGTTCGCCTCTGCTTTAAACAGAGTCAAGAAACTATAAGGCGGAAGCTGAGCCAATTTGCGTTCTTCCAGAGCAGTCATAGCAAAGTGGCGATAGTCTTTTTGAAGCAGGGCCTGCAGCAAGCTGTGCTCAGGATGGTGGGTTTGTAGGATAACCTCGCCAGGTTTACTTGCGCGGCCGGCACGACCTGCGACTTGAATAAACAACTGCGCTAGTCGCTCGGAAGCGCGGAAGTCACTACTATAGAGAGAGCCATCAACATCCAAAAGAGCAACGAGCGTTACATTTGGAAAATGGTGCCCCTTAGCCAGCATTTGGGTGCCAATCAGAATTTGATGTTCACCTTTACGAATCGATTCAAGGGCATCTTCCAAACTACCTTTGCGACGTGTGCTGTCTCTGTCGATGCGAATGGCTTTGTATTCTGGAAATAACTGAGCCAATTGTTGTTCGAGTTGTTCCGTTCCTACGCCGACGGTAACCAATTGAGTTGAACCACACCCCTGACATTGATGAATTACCGGTTGTTGTGAGCCGCAGTGATGGCAGCGTATTTCGTTGCTGTAATGGTGGAACGTATAGTACGCATCACAGCGTTTACATTCTGCAATCCAACCGCATTCATGGCACATCAAAGCGGGCGAAAAGCCTCGACGGTTAAGAAACAACATTACTTGATTGCCCGCTTTTAAATGCTTGCGCATCTTGGCAATCAGTTGGGCAGATAAGCCACTTTCTAAATACTGACCTTTTACATCTAACACTTTATTAGTGGTTGGCACGGCAGAGCCAGCTCGTTGGGTTAGTGTTAAATGGTGATATTTGCCTGACAAGGCATTGTGCAATGTCTCCAGTGCAGGTGTGGCTGAGCCCAGAACAATCGGAACTTGTTCTTTATGAGCGCGCATTACAGCAACATCGCGTGCATGATAACGCAAGCTATCTTGCTGTTTGTAAGAGGTGTCATGTTCCTCGTCCACAATGATAATCCCGAGATCAGCAAAAGGCGCGAGTAGGGCAGAGCGTGTGCCGATAATGATTCCGGCCGCTTTGTCGCGTGCAGAAAGCCACGCATTCAGACGCTCCGTCTCGTTTAACCCGGAGTGGATGACGTCAACTGGCACATTAAAACGGCGTTTAAAGCGGTTGATGGTTTGTGGTGTTAAGCCAATCTCTGGTACTAAAACTAATGCTTGTTTCCCTTGCTCTAAAACTGGTTTGATAAGGTTTAAGTAAACTTCTGTTTTACCAGAGCCAGTTACTCCCTCTAATAAATAGCAAGCAAAACCTGTTTGGCTATTTACACTCGCAATAGCCAGCGCTTGTTCGTGGTTGAGCTTAGGCTTCTCGACGTCGCATTCAACGTGCTGTCCCCACTGGGTGATTGCAGGCTTCTTCTCGATACGTTCAATCCAGCCTTTCTCTTCTAAAGACTTTAGTACTGTTGAGGCTATCTCTTGGTCGACAAATTCCTGGTGAGGCAAAGCGCCGTTAACCAACATTTGCAAGACCTTCTGTTGTTTGACCGCTCGACGATCAAGCCCTTGCATCAGCTTGTCTTTACCGGATTCGGTAATTTGCCACTCTTGTAGCGTCGCAAACTCGGCCGCTTTGCCTTTCCTCAGCGCGGCAGGCATTGCATTGTGTAGAGTGTCACCTAGAGGGTACTGATAGAACTGGCTGCACCAAGTCAGCAACGAATAAAGCTTTTCAGACCATATCGGCTGAGAATCAAGAACTGCTTTGATTGGCTTGAGTTGATCTTTGGGAAAGTCGGAGTGGTTCACCATTGCGGTGACGATGCCGACTAAGGTTTGGCGTCCAAAAGGTACGGAAACACGTCCACCAATGATCGGAAACAGGTGCCCCGGAATGGCGTAATCAAATTGTTTGTCGAGCGGAACGGGTAATGCCACTCTAGCAATGGTTGGACGCATAAATTCTTAGCTATTAAAAAAGAGGGAAAGGAAATGAGAGTCTATTAAAATCGGTTTGGAAATTCGAGTAAAGCAATGCGATTCAGCGTGAATCGTGCCTCTATGATTAGTCTGGCTAAAAAAGTGGCGAAAAAGTTGCCAAATGTGTTGATCCGAGCAATGTGATTCTTTACTATATCGCGCCTTGAGATATGGCTTCGGCAATTAGTTGATGCGGTATCCCATTTTATTATTAATTGCGTGTGGTGTGCGGCTTAGATTCGTATAGCGACACGGCCTACTATTGAGGTTATCCCATGAAAGCTGGTATCCACCCAGAATACAAAGCAGTAAAAGCTACTTGTTCTTGCGGCAACTCTTTTGAGTTCAACTCTACTCTAGGTAAAGAGTCTATCCACCTAGACGTATGTGACAAGTGTCACCCATTCTACACTGGTAAGCAACGTATCGTTGATACAGGCGGCCGTGTTGATCGCTTCAACAAGCGTTTCGGTGCACTATCAAGCGGTAAGAAATAATAGCAGCCGCTATTACGATTACAGTTTAGAAAAGGACGCTTCGGCGTCCTTTTTGTTTTAATGGCTACCAAGCGAAGAGGAATGTATGGGGTTTGGAATATTCCCGATTATTTTTCACTCAGCGCTTGCAACCTAAAGTGTGATCTGTATAATGCAGCGCACTGGTTAAGCCAGTTGTGAACCAATGAGCAGTGAGGAGCGAGCAAATCTAAGGATTTTCGAGGTAATGTATACTCAGCTTATGTTCGCGGTTAATACAATTAGCTATCTTTTCTTCGGAAAAACTATCCTCAAAGGTGACTTTGGCATATAGGGATAGTTAATCGAAAATTAACTGACAATGCGTCCTAATCTTGGATGCTACGGTTTCACATAAATCAATCGGCATTCTCTCGTCTTGACGAGTTTGAGTGGCGATATTGTTTGTGTAATTTATTAAATTTGGAGCTCTGTCTCATGCAGAACCAACGTATCCGTATCCGCCTAAAAGCTTTCGATTACAAACTAATCGATGCTTCTACAGCGGAAATCGTTGAAACAGCTAAGCGCACTGGCGCACAGGTTCGTGGTCCAATCCCACTGCCAACTCGTAAAGAGCGTTTCACAGTTCTTATCTCTCCACACGTTAACAAGAAAGCACGTGACCAGTACGAAATCCGTACTCACAAGCGTCTAATCGACATCGTTGAGCCAACAGACAAGACTGTTGATGCTCTAATGCGTCTAGACCTTGCTGCGGGCGTTGACGTTCAAATTAGCCTAGGTTAAGGGAGATTAGAAGTATGATTGGTCTAATCGGTCGTAAAGTGGGCATGACCCGCGTATTTACTGAAGAAGGCGTTTCTATCCCAGTAACAGTTGTTGAGGTTGAAGCTAACCGTGTTTCTCAAGTGAAAACTCTTGAAACTGACGGCTACGCAGCAATCCAGGTTACAGCTGGTTCTAAGAAAGCTAACCGTGTAAACAAAGCTGAAGCAGGTCACTTTGCTAAAGCTGGCGTTGAAGCTGGTCGCGGTCTTTGGGAATTCCGTTTAGAAAACGGCGAAGAGTTCGAAGTTGGTTCAGAACTAACTGTTGAACTATTCAACGAAACTAAGAAAGTAGACGTTACTGGTACATCTAAGGGTAAAGGTTTCCAAGGCGCTGTTAAGCGTTGGAACTTCCGTACTCAAGATATGACTCACGGTAACTCATTGTCTCACCGTGCTCCTGGTTCTATCGGTCAATGTCAGACTCCAGGTCGCGTATTTAAAGGCAAGAAAATGGCAGGTCACATGGGTGCTGAGCGTGTAACGACTCAAAACCTAGAGATCGTACGTGTTGACGCTGAGCGCAACCTGCTTCTTATTAAAGGTGCAGTCCCAGGCGCAACTGGCGGCAACGTGATCGTTAAACCAGCTGTTAAAGCATAACGTCTCAGGAGTAAGTAATGGAACTAATGGTTAAAGGTGCCGATGCACTAACTGTTTCCGAAACTACTTTCGGACGTGAGTTTAACGAAGCTCTTGTACACCAAGTAGTTGTTGCGTACGCAGCAGGTGCTCGTCAAGGTACTCGTGCTCAAAAAACACGTTCAGAAGTTTCTGGCGGTGGCGCTAAGCCATGGCGTCAAAAAGGTACTGGCCGTGCGCGTGCTGGTACAATCCGTAGCCCAATCTGGCGTACAGGTGGTGTTACTTTTGCTGCGAAACCACAAGATCACAGCCAAAAAGTAAACAAAAAAATGTACCGTGGTGCTATGAAGAGCATTCTTTCTGAGCTTGTTCGTCAAGAGCGTCTAATCGTTGTTGATAACTTCTCAGTTGAAGCACCAAAGACTAAAGAGCTAGTTGCTAAGCTTAAAGAGCTTGAGCTAACTGACGCTCTAATCGTGACTAGCGAAGTAGATGAGAATCTATTCCTAGCTGCTCGTAACCTATACAAAGTTGACGCACGTGATGTTGCTGGTATCGATCCAGTATCTCTAATCGCGTTTGACAAAGTTGTAATGACTGCAGAAGCAGTTAAGCAAGTAGAGGAAATGCTAGCATGATCACTGAAGAGCGTATCCTAAAAGTTCTACGTGCACCGCACATCTCTGAAAAAGCAACTATGGCAGCTGAGAAAGCGAACACTATCGTTTTCAAAGTAGCTAAAGATGCGACTAAAAAAGAGATCAAAGCAGCTGTAGAAAAGCTATTTGAAGTTGAAGTTAAGTCTGTAAATACTCTTATCACTAAGGGTAAAACCAAACGTCAAGGTCTACGCCAAGGTCGCCGCAGCGACGTTAAGAAAGCGTACGTTACTTTGAAAGAAGGTCAAGATCTTGACTTCGTTGGCGGCGCGGAATAACAGGAGTAGTTAAAAATGGCTATTGTTAAATGTAAGCCGACTTCCCCTGGTCGTCGTCACGTTGTTAAAGTTGTTAACGCTGACCTACACAAGGGCAAGCCATACGCACCTCTTCTAGAGAAAAACTCTAAGAACGGTGGTCGTAACAACAAGGGTCGTATCACAGTACGTCACATCGGCGGTGGTCACAAGCATCACTACCGTGTAGTTGACTTCAAACGTACTAAAGATGGTATTCCAGCGACAGTTGAGCGTCTTGAATACGATCCAAACCGTAGCGCAAACATTGCTCTAGTTCTTTACAAAGACGGTGAGCGTCGCTACATCCTAGCACCTAAAGGTGTTGTAGCTGGTGATGTTATTCAGTCTGGTGTTGATGCACCAATCAAAGCTGGTAACACTCTACCAATGCGTAATATCCCAGTAGGTTCAACAGTACATAACGTTGAACTTAAGCCTGGTAAAGGTGGTCAGCTAGCTCGTTCGGCTGGTGCTTACGCTCAAATCGTTGCTCGCGACGGTGCGTACGTAACTATCCGTCTACGTTCTGGCGAGATGCGCAAAGTTCTTTCTGAAGGCCGTGCAACAATCGGTGAAGTTGGTAACTCTGAGCACATGCTACGTGAACTTGGTAAAGCAGGTGCATCACGTCATCGCGGTATCCGTCCAACGGTTCGTGGTGTTGTAATGAACCCGATTGACCACCCACATGGTGGTGGTGAAGGTCGTACTTCTGGTGGTCGTCACCCAGTATCTCCTTGGGGTATGCCTACTAAAGGCTTCAAGACTCGTAAGAACAAACGCACTGACAAGTACATCGTACGTCGTCGTAACAAGTAATCTATATAAAGAGGAATCGCCATGCCACGTTCTCTCAAGAAAGGTCCTTTTATTGACCTACACTTGCTGAAGAAGGTAGAGAAAGCGGTGGAAAGCGGAGACAAAAAGCCTATTAAGACTTGGTCCCGTCGTTCAATGATCATCCCTACGATGATCGGTTTGACCATCGCTGTCCATAATGGTCGTCAGCACGTACCAGTATTTGTAACTGATGAAATGATCGGTCACAAACTGGGTGAATTCGCACCAACACGTACTTACCGCGGTCACGCTGCGGATAAGAAAGCTAAGAAGCGCTAAGGAGTAGATAATGGAAGCAATTGCTAAACATAACTTTGCTCGCATTTCGCCTCAGAAAGCTCGCTTAGTTGCGGATCTAATCCGTGGTAAATCTGTTGACCAAGCTCTAGAAATCCTAACGTTCAGCAACAAAAAAGCTGCTGCACTAGTTAAGAAAGTTCTAGAGTCTGCTATCGCTAACGCGGAGCACAACGAAGGTGCAGATATTGACGATCTGAATGTCGCAAAAATCTTTGTAGATGAAGGCCCAACCATGAAGCGTATTATGCCTCGTGCTAAAGGTCGTGCGGATCGTATCTTGAAGCGTTCAAGCCACATCACTGTTGTTGTAGCAGATCGCTAGAGACTAGGAGAGTAAGCAATGGGTCAAAAAGTACATCCAAATGGTATTCGTCTAGGCATCGTTAAGCCTTGGAATGCTACATGGTTTGCTAACACCAAAGATTTCGCTGACAACCTAGACGGCGACTTCAAGGTACGTCAGTTCCTTACAAGTGAACTGAAAAAAGCGTCTCTATCACGTATCGTTATCGAGCGTCCTGCTAAGAGCATCCGTGTGACTATTCACACTGCTCGTCCAGGCGTTGTTATCGGTAAGAAAGGTGAAGACGTTGAGAAGCTACGCGCAGCTGTAGCTAAAATTGCAGGTGTACCAGCGCAAATTAACATCGCTGAAGTACGTAAGCCTGAACTAGATGCGCAACTTGTTGGTGACAGCATCGCGTCTCAGCTAGAGCGTCGTGTTATGTTCCGTCGTGCTATGAAGCGCGCAGTACAGAACGCAATGCGCCTAGGCGCTAAAGGTATCAAAGTGGAAGTAAGCGGTCGTCTAGGCGGCGCTGAAATCGCACGTTCAGAGTGGTACCGTGAAGGCCGTGTGCCTCTACACACTCTACGTGCTGACATTGATTACGCAACTTCTTCGGCTCACACTCAATACGGTGTGATCGGCATTAAAACTTGGATCTTCAAAGGTGAAATCCTAGGTGGTATGCCAGCAGCTAACGCTGTAGAGCCTAAAGGCGACAAGCCTAAGAAGCAGCGTAAAGGCCGTAAGTAAGGAGTCGACAGATGCTACAACCTAAACGTACTAAGTTCCGTAAGGTTCAGACTGGTCGTAACCGTGGTCTAGCTAAAGGTACTGATGTAAGCTTCGGCGAATTCGGTCTTAAAGCTGTTGGCCGTGGTCGTCTAACTGCTCGTCAAATCGAAGCGGCACGTCGTGCAATGACACGTCACGTTAAGCGTCAAGGTAAAATCTGGATCCGTGTGTTCCCAGACAAACCAATCACAGAAAAACCACTTGAAGTTCGTCAAGGTAAGGGTAAAGGTAACGTTGAGTACTGGGTAGCCCAAATCCAACCTGGTAAGGTTATGTACGAAATGGGTGGTGTACCTGAAGAATTGGCACGTGAAGCGTTCCGTCTTGCGGCACGTAAACTGCCTTTCAAAACTACATTTGTAACTAAGCAGGTGATGTGATGAAAGCACAAGATCTACGCGAGAAAAGCGTTGAAGAGCTTAACGCTGAGCTAATGAATTTGCTACGCGAACAGTTCAACTTGCGCATGCAAGCTGCGACTGGTCAACTACAGCAAACTCATACTCTGAAAGCTGTACGCCGTGATATCGCACGTGTGAAAACTGTTTTGACTGAGAAGGCAGGCGCATAATGAGCGAAGTAAAACGTACTCAACAAGGTCGTGTTGTTAGCGACAAGATGGACAAGTCTATCACTGTTGCTATCGAACGTTTCGTAAAACACCCAATCTACGGTAAATACGTAAAACGTACGACTAAAGTACACGCACATGACGAGAACAACGAGTGTGGCCTAGGCGACACAGTTGAAATCGCAGAGTGTCGTCCACTGTCTAAGACTAAGTCTTGGACTTTGGTAAAAGTTCTAGAAAAGGCGAAGATTTAATCTCGTTAATTCTATGAAACTAAAGCGGCTCCAAAATATTTTTGGAGCCGTTTATTTTTTGACTACCCAATCACAAAAAAGGGTGGTACAATTCGCGTCCCTTTTAAAGAGGCAGCCCGACCCGTGATGGGTCTAGTTATTAATATTTAGCGGAGCACTAACATGATCCAAATGCAAAGTATGCTGGACGCAGCTGATAACTCAGGCGCACGCAGCGTAATGTGTATTAAGGTTCTGGGTGGCTCTCACCGCCGTTATGCACATATCGGTGACGTCATCAAAGTTACTGTGAAGGAAGCAATCCCTCGCGGTAAAGTTAAAAAAGGTGATGTTCTGAAGGCGGTGGTAGTGCGCACCCGTAAAGGCGTACGTCGTCCTGACGGTTCTGTCATTCGCTTCGACCGAAATGCTTGCGTATTGCTAAACGACAATACTGAGCAACCAATCGGTACACGTATCTTTGGTCCTGTGACACGCGAACTTCGTGGCGATAAGTTCATGAAGATCGTTTCACTGGCTCCAGAAGTTCTGTAAGGAGCACGTAGAAATGGCAGCTAAAATCCGTCGTAATGACGAAGTAATCGTTCTTGCTGGTAAAGACAAAGGCAAGAAAGGTAAAGTAACTAAGGTTCTAGCAACTGGTAAAGTTATCGTTGAAGGTATCAACCTAGTTAAGAAACATCAGAAACCTGTTCCAGCTATGGGTATCCAAGGCGGTATCGTAGAGCAAGAAGCAGCTATCGACGTTTCTAACGTGGCTATCTTTAACGCAGCTACTGGTAAAGCTGACCGTATCGGTTTCCGTTTTGAAGACGGCAAAAAAGTTCGTTTCTTCAAGTCTAACGGCGAAACCGTTTCTAACTAATAGAAGTAATTTGGAGTTCTACTATGGCGAAACTGCATGATTACTACAAGTCGTCTGTAGTCGCTGAACTGACCAAACAGTTCGGTTACACAAGCGTCATGCAAGTCCCTAGAATCGAGAAAATCACCCTAAACATGGGTGTTGGTGAAGCAATCAACGATAAGAAACTGCTAGAAAATGCAGCGTCTGATATGGCAACGATCTCTGGTCAAAAGCCACTTATCACAAAAGCGCGCAAATCTGTTGCAGGTTTCAAAATCCGTGAAGGCTACCCTATCGGTTGTAAAGTAACCTTGCGTGGCGAACGTATGTGGGATTTTCTTGAGCGTTTAATTAACATCGCTCTTCCACGTGTACGTGACTTCCGTGGTGTTAGCGCTAAGTCTTTTGACGGTCGCGGTAACTACAGCATGGGCGTTCGCGAGCAAATCATCTTCCCGGAAATCGACTTTGATAAAGTTGATCGAGTACGCGGTCTAGACATCACTATTACGACGTCTGCTGGTACTGATGAGGAAGGCCGTGCTCTGCTGGCTGCCTTTAACTTCCCATTCCGTAAGTAAGGTGAAGGGTTACTGTTATGGCTAAAAATTCAATGAAAGCACGTGAAGCAAAACGTGCGAAGCTAGTAGCTAAGTTCGCTGAAAAGCGTGCAGCGCTAAAAGCTATCATCAGCGATGTAAACGCATCTGAAGAAGATCGTTGGAACGCGGTTCTTACACTGCAATCTCTTCCACGTGATTCAAGTGCATCACGTCAGCGCAACCGTTGCAACCAAACTGGTCGTCCACACGGTTACCTACGTAAGTTCGGTCTAAGCCGTATTAAGGTTCGTGAAGCTTGCATGAAAGGCGAGATTCCGGGTCTTCGTAAGGCTAGCTGGTAATTGCCACTTAATCATTTGGAGTAAATCATATGAGCATGCAAGATCCGATTTCGGATATGCTGACCCGCGTTCGTAACGGTCAGGCAGCAAACAAAGTTGCTGTAAAAATGCCTTCTTCAAAGCTTAAAGTTGCAATTGCTGCACTACTAAAAGCTGAAGGTTACATCGTTGACTTCGCTGTTGAAGGCGAAGCAAAACCTGAGCTAGAAGTTACACTTAAGTACTTCCAAGCTAAACCAGTAATCGAGCAACTTAAACGTGTTTCTCGTCCAGGTCTACGTGTTTACAAGAAGAAAGATGAACTTCCTTCTGTAATGGGTGGTCTTGGTATTGCTATCGTTTCTACTTCCAAGGGTCTTATGTCAGACCGCGCTGCACGTAAAGCAGGTCTTGGTGGTGAAATCATCGCTTACGTAGCTTAATAAGGAGTAGACTATGTCTCGTGTTGCAAAAGCACCTGTCGCTATTCCAGCTGGCGTAGAGGTGAAACTAAACGGCCAAGAAATCACTGTAAAAGGTGCGAAAGGCGAACTAACTCGCGTTCTTAACAACGCAGTTGTAATCGCTCAGGAAGAAAATAACCTGACTTTCGGTCCTAAAGAAGGTGTTGCTAACGCATGGGCTCAAGCAGGTACTGCTCGCGCTCTAGTTAACAACATGGTTGTTGGTGTTACTGAAGGCTTTACTAAGAAGCTAACTCTTAAAGGTGTAGGTTACCGTGCTGCTATCAAAGGCAACGCTGTAGGTCTAACATTAGGCTTCTCACACCCAGTTGAGCACGAGTTGCCAGCGGGTATTAAAGCTGAATGTCCAAGCCAAACTGAAATCGTGATCACTGGTGCTGACAAGCAACTAGTTGGTCAAGTTGCGGCTGACATTCGTTCTTACCGTGAGCCTGAGCCATACAAAGGCAAAGGTGTTCGTTACGCAGATGAAAATGTGCGTACTAAAGAAGCTAAGAAGAAGTAAGGTAACACTATGGATAAGAAAGCATCTCGCATCCGTCGTGCTACACGTGCACGTCGTAAGATTGCAGAACTGGGTGCGACTCGCCTAGTTGTACACCGTACTCCTCGTCACGTGTACGCACAGGTTATCGCGGCTAACGGCTCTGAGGTTATCGCAGCAGCTTCTACTGTAGAAAAAGCGATCCGTGAGCAAGTGAAATACACTGGTAACGTTGATGCAGCTAAAGCAGTGGGTAAAGCTATTGCTGAGCGCGCTCTAGAGAAGGGCGTAACTGCAGTTGCATTTGATCGTTCTGGTTTCCAATACCACGGTCGAGTAGCGGCGCTAGCAGAATCTGCTCGCGAAGCTGGTCTGAAATTCTAAGGTAGGGTTGGAAGATGGCTAAAGAACAACAAGTTCAAGCGAATGATTTGCAAGAAAAGCTAATCGCAGTTAACCGTGTTTCTAAAACGGTTAAAGGTGGTCGAATCATGAGCTTCACTGCACTAACAGTAGTTGGTGACGGTAACGGTCGTGTAGGTTTCGGTTACGGCAAAGCTCGTGAAGTACCTGCAGCGATTCAAAAAGCAATGGAAAAAGCGCGTCGTAACATGACTACGATCGCTCTAAACGAAGGCACTCTTCACCACCCAGTGAAAGGTCGCCATTCGGGCTCTAAAGTTTACATGCAGCCTGCTGCAGAAGGTACTGGTGTTATCGCAGGTGGTGCGATGCGTGCAGTACTGGAAGTTGCTGGTGTACACAACGTACTATCTAAAGCGTACGGTTCTACGAACCCTATCAACATCGTTCGTGCAACGATCGATGCACTAGGTAGCATGAAGTCACCAGAAATGGTTGCTGCTAAACGTGGTCTAACTGTTGAATCTATTTCGGAGTAAGAACACCATGGCAACTATTAAAGTAACTCAAACTAAAAGCTCAATTGGTCGTCTGCCAAAGCACAAAGCTACTTTGCGCGGTCTAGGTCTTCGTAAAATCAACCACACAGTAGAACTTGAAGATACTCCGTGTATTCGCGGTATGATCAACAAGGTTTACTACATGGTTAAAGTTGAGGAGTAATCAGAATGCGTTTGAATACTCTAGCACCGGCTGCTGGCGCGAAAACTTCTGCGAAGCGAGTAGGTCGTGGTATCGGTTCAGGCCTAGGTAAAACTGGTGGCCGTGGTCACAAAGGTCAAAAATCACGTTCTGGCGGCAGTGTTCGTCCAGGTTTCGAAGGCGGTCAGATGCCTCTGAAACAACGTCTACCAAAATTCGGTTTCACTTCTCGTAAGAGCCTAGTGTCTGCTGAAGTTCGTCTAGCTGAGCTAGCGAAAGTTTCTGGTGACGTAGTTGATCTAAACAGTCTTAAAGCTGCTAACATCATCACTAAGAACATCGAATTTGTAAAAGTTGTTCTTTCTGGTGAAATCAACAAAGCAGTGACTGTTAAAGGTCTACGTGTGACTAAAGGCGCTAAAGCTGCAATCGAAGCTGCAGGCGGTAAAATCGAGGAATAATCTCGAGGAACGAGGTACAGATGGCTAAGAAACCAGGACAAGATTTTCGTAGTGCTCAGAGCGGCTTAAGTGAACTAAAGTCGCGCTTGTTATTCGTAATTGGTGCACTTTTAGTATTCCGAGCCGGCTCTTTTGTGCCGATTCCTGGTATTGACGCTGCTGTACTTGCCGATTTGTTCGAACAGCAAAAAGGTACCATCGTTGAAATGTTTAACATGTTCTCCGGTGGTGCTCTTGAGCGTGCATCTATATTAGCATTGGGCATCATGCCGTATATTTCGGCATCTATTGTTGTCCAATTGCTAACTGTAGTTCATCCAGCGTTAGCTGAACTCAAAAAAGAGGGTGAAGCAGGCCGTCGTAAGATAAGCCAATACACACGCTACGGCACGCTTGTACTTGCAACCTTCCAAGCTATAGGTATTGCAACTGGCCTACCAAACATGGTCGACAATCTGGTTGTTATCAACCAAACCATGTTTACGCTAATTGCTACCGTAAGTTTAGTAACCGGTACCATGTTCTTGATGTGGTTAGGTGAACAAATTACAGAGCGCGGAATTGGTAACGGTATTTCGATACTGATTTTTGCAGGTATTGTTGCTGGATTGCCTTCTGCAATCGGTCAAACAATCGAGCAAGCGCGTCAAGGTGAATTGCATGTACTTCTTCTGTTGCTAATCGCGGTATTAGCTTTTGCAGTAATTTACTTCGTTGTTTTCATGGAACGTGGTCAACGCCGAATCGTCGTTAACTATGCGAAACGTCAACAAGGTCGTAAAGTATTTGCTGCGCAAAGCTCGCATTTGCCTCTTAAAATTAACATGGCAGGTGTAATTCCAGCGATTTTTGCATCAAGTATTATCTTGTTCCCAGGAACATTGGCTCAGTGGTTTGGTCAAAACGGTGAGAGCAGCGCGTTCGGTTGGTTAACTGACGTGTCTTTGGCTCTTAGCCCAGGTCAACCGTTGTATGTAATGCTTTATGCAGCAGCAATTATCTTCTTCTGTTTCTTCTACACGGCGTTGGTTTTCAACCCGCGTGAAACAGCAGATAACTTGAAGAAGTCTGGTGCATTCGTACCCGGTATCCGCCCAGGTGAGCAGACAGCGAAATACATTGATAAAGTAATGACACGTTTAACCCTTGCTGGTGCACTGTACATTACCTTTATCTGTCTGATTCCCGAGTTCATGATGGTCGCGTGGAACGTACGTTTCTACTTCGGCGGTACATCGCTACTAATCGTAGTTGTTGTAATTATGGACTTTATGGCACAGGTACAGACTCATCTGATGTCTCAACAGTATGATTCTGTGTTGAAGAAAGCGAATCTGAAAGGCTACGGCCGTTAATCCGGCGGTAGACTCAGTTTCATTTACGGAGTTTAGCAATGAAAGTTCGTGCTTCCGTTAAAAAAATCTGCCGTAACTGTAAAGTAATCAAGCGTAACGGTGTCGTTCGCGTGATTTGCAGTGAGCCAAAGCACAAACAGCGCCAAGGCTAATTAGCAGAAATTTTTACTTGAAAATGAAGGTTGGGTCGAGTATATTCCTCGGCCTACCTTTTGCGTGCAAAAGAAGTAGTATTCCGCAGCGTATCCATAACGGGCTTTGCTGCGGCTAATTCTTTTATAGAAACACTTAGGAGTGAATAATGGCCCGTATAGCAGGCATTAACATTCCTGATCAGAAACATGCAGTAATCGCTCTAACAGCGATCTACGGCATCGGTAAAACTCGCTCTCAAGCTATCCTAGCTGAAGTGGGTATTGCTGAAAATGTTAAGATCAGTGAACTAACTGAAGAGCAGATCGATCAACTGCGTGATGGTGTAGCTAAGTACACTGTAGAAGGTGATCTACGTCGTGAAGTATCTATGAACATCAAGCGTCTTATGGACCTTGGCTGTTACCGTGGTCTTCGTCATCGTCGCAGTCTACCACTACGTGGACAGCGTACTAAAACCAACGCTCGCACCCGTAAGGGTCCGCGTAAGCCGATCAAGAAATAATCGGGAAGGTAGAGTACAATGGCTAAACAACCAACTCGCGCTCGTAAGCGCGTACGCAAGCAAGTTGCAGATGGCGTTGCGCACATCCATGCTTCTTTCAATAACACAATCGTAACCATTACTGACCGTCAAGGTAACGCTCTTGCATGGGCTACTGCAGGTGGTTCTGGTTTCCGTGGTTCTCGTAAGTCTACTCCGTTCGCTGCACAGGTTGCTGCTGAGCGTTGTGCTGAAATGGCTAAAGAATACGGCCTAAAGAACTTGGAAGTTATGGTTAAGGGTCCTGGTCCAGGTCGCGAATCTACTGTTCGTGCACTAAACGCCGCTGGTTTCCGCATCACAAACATCGTTGATGCTACACCAATCCCTCATAACGGTTGTCGTCCACCTAAGAAACGTCGCGTATAACGTTTCTAGGACAATTGGAGAAGAATCATGGCAAGATATTTGGGTCCTAAGCTGAAGCTTAGCCGTCGTGAAGGCACTGACTTATTCCTTAAGTCTGGTGTTCGCGCGATCGATACCAAGTGTAAAATTGATAACGCACCAGGTGTACACGGCGCTCGTCGCGGTCGTCTATCTGAGTATGGCGTTCAGCTTCGTGAGAAGCAAAAAGTACGTCGTATGTACGGCGTTCTAGAAAAACAATTCCGTAACTACTACAAAGAAGCTGCTCGCCTAAAAGGCAACACTGGTGAAAACCTACTTCAGCTTCTTGAAGGTCGTCTTGATAACGTAGTTTACCGCATGGGCTTTGGCGCAACTCGCGCAGAAGCACGTCAGCTAGTTAGCCACAAAGCTATCCTAGTAAACGGTAAAGTTGTAAACGTTCCTTCTTTCAAAGTAGCGGCTAATGACGTTGTTTCTATTCGCGAGAAAGCTAAACAGCAAGCTCGTATCAAAGCAGCTCTAGAAGTTGCTGAACAACGTGAAAAACCAACTTGGATTGAAGTAGATGGTGGCAAGATGGAAGGTACATTCAAGCGTATGCCTGAGCGTTCTGATCTATCAGCTGACATCAACGAACAATTGATCGTCGAGCTTTACTCTAAGTAAGGTTTAAACTAAAGAGAGGACACAATGCAGGGTTCTGTAACAGAATTTCTTAAGCCACGTCTAGTTGACATCGAACAAATCAGCTCGACTCACGCAAAAGTAACTCTTGAGCCATTAGAGCGTGGCTTTGGTCATACTCTGGGTAATGCACTTCGCCGCATCCTTCTATCTTCTATGCCAGGTTGTGCTGTAACAGAAGTAGAAATTGAAGGCGTACTTCATGAGTACAGCACGAAAGAAGGCGTTCAAGAAGATATTCTTGAAATTCTTCTAAACCTTAAAGGTTTGGCTGTGCGCGTTGCCGAAGGCAAAGATGAAGTGTTCATTACTTTGAACAAATCAGGCTCGGGCCCTGTGGTTGCAGGTGACATCACCCATGATGGTGATGTAGAGATCGCTAACCCTGAACACGTAATTTGTCACCTGACGGATGACAACGCTGAGATCGCAATGCGTATCAAAGTTGAACGTGGTCGTGGTTATGTTCCAGCTTCTGCGCGTATCCATAACGAAGAAGACGAGCGTCCTATCGGTCGCCTACTAGTAGATGCTACTTACAGCCCAGTAGACAAAATTGCCTACGCTGTAGAAGCAGCTCGTGTAGAACAGCGTACTGATCTAGACAAGCTTGTTATCGATATGGAAACAAACGGTACTCTAGAACCTGAGGAAGCAATCCGTCGTGCAGCTACAATCCTAGCTGAACAATTGGATGCATTCGTAGATCTTCGTGATGTACGAGTTCCTGAGGAGAAGGAAGAGAAGCCAGAATTCGATCCGATCCTACTGCGTCCTGTAGACGATCTTGAACTAACAGTTCGCTCTGCTAACTGTTTGAAAGCAGAAGCGATTCACTACATCGGTGATCTAGTACAACGTACTGAGGTTGAGCTACTTAAAACGCCTAACCTTGGTAAAAAATCTCTTACTGAGATTAAAGACGTACTTGCGTCACGTGGTCTGTCTCTGGGCATGCGCCTAGAAAACTGGCCACCTGCATCAATCGCTGAAGATTAATCGATACTAGTTAGAAGGATTAGGTCATGCGCCATCGTAAGAGTGGTCGTCAACTCAACCGCAACAGCTCACATCGCAAAGCGATGTTCAGCAACATGGCTAGCTCTCTAGTACGTCATGAAGTTATCAAGACTACTTTGCCAAAAGCAAAAGAGCTACGTCGCGTAGTTGAGCCTTTGATTACACTAGCTAAGACTGACAGTGTTGCTAACCGTCGTCTAGCATTTGCACGTACTCGTGACAACGAAGTAGTTGCAAAACTATTTAACGAACTAGGTCCACGTTTTGCTGCTCGTCAGGGCGGTTACACTCGTATCCTAAAAGCTGGCTTCCGTGCTGGTGATAAAGCTCCAATGGCTTACATTGAGCTTGTAGATCGCCCAGCTGCTGAAGAAGCTGCTGAGTAATCAGTTCGTAAGAACGAGAAAGCCGAGCATTAGCTCGGCTTTTTTGTATCTGTAATTCAGTAAACCTTTATATCCAGCCTGCATTTATTTCAACCCATGCAGACTGGCAATTTAAAAAGTGATTATCACTTACGCTTATTTACTAGTATTCCACAACCCGCCCAACGAACTTAGAAGCCCTTCGCTAGCGCCTTGCTTGTTCAAGTAATCCAAGATGACTGGAGCAAACTGACTGATCATAGATGGGTCTAAACCTAACGTATCGAATGCACTTTTGACTGCACTGATATTCTCAATATTTCCTAGTAAGCTTTGTGCTCCTTGCAAGTTTGAAAGTCCAGGAATCAAAGACTGTAATTCACTACTATTTTCTTGCGAAAGCTGGCTTTGAGCCAAAGCGAGTAGCGCACCACTGCCTCCGGCTGCTTGCTCAGTGGATACTGGTAATTGGCTAGTTAGCATGTCTGTTAATGGAGATGACTCGGTGTTCAAGCTGCTGCCGACCATGTCCATCAGGCCACTTTCTTTACTTTTTTGAGTGACTGAATCTAAGAATGCGTGCGCACTACCAATGTTGATTGATAGGAGTGCTAGAGTTAGGAGTGTTTTACGCATAGTACCTCCAAAGGTTGAGCGTTTTTTAAAAGTGATTTTATTTTTAAAGGCTATCAGAGTGAAAGGTTCAGAGGTGAGAAAGTCTATTCAGTTTAGACAAAAAAACGGCGCTAGTGCGCCGTTTTATTTAATCATAATTGAAAATGGTTTCAATTAGATAATATCTAATAGTTCTACTTCGAAAACTAAAGCTGCAAATGGAGGGATAGCCGCACCAGCGCCACGCTCACCGTACGCAAGATCTTGTGGTACGTATAGCTTCCACTTAGAGCCAACAGGCATTAGTTGTAGTGCCTCTACCCAACCTTTGATTACACCTGTAACAGGGAATTCAGCAGGTTGACCGCGAGATACAGAGCTATCGAATACAGTACCGTCAGTTAGCTCACCGTGGTAGTGAACGCGAACTGAGCTTTCTGCTGTAGGAACTGCACCAGTACCTTCAGAAATGATTTCGTACTGAAGACCAGAGTCTAGAACGTTAACTTCAGGTCGTAGAGCGTTGTCTTTTAGGAACGCTTCGCCTTCTGCTGCCGCAATTTTTGCTGCTTCTTGGCGAGCTGTTTCTGCACGAGTGTGAAGTTCTTGTAGTGCTTTGTTGATTTCATCAATTTCGATTGATGGCATGTCACCAGTTAGTGCTGTTGCAATACCTGCTGCGATAGCATCAACGCTAAGACCTTCAAGACCAGAGCCTGCAAGTTGCTGACCCATTTGCAGACCAATGCCGTAGCTTGCTTTTTGTTCTGCAGTTTCAAATTTAATTTCAGACATGAATGTCGCTCTTATTAGGAGTGATAAAGGTAACAGGATATCAGTTTCGAGCTTAGGTTTAAATGATTGCGACTGAATGCTTAATTGAGGCGACCAGGTTGTGACTTATCTCTTACTCCAAGTGAAATTTCTGCTAATTTAATCCCAATTCCATTTTAGTTTGGTGAAAAACATATACTCTCCGCGTCGGTATTTTTATACTGGCCGTAGAAGTATTAAGGGACTCATTACAATGAATCGTCGCAGAAAGAAAAAGCAGCAAGTCGACTATGTCGAGTTGGTTAAACAAAAATTCGCTGCTATCGACTGGAAGCAGCCGTTCAACAAAGAGCAATGGTTGGAGCGTATACAGCCTGTTAAGCAGTTTTGGTTGCGCCTGCCTAAATTTCATCAGCGTGCTTTGATGGTCTTAGTGCCATTGATTCTGGTACTCCTTGTTATTCCTTTGCCGAATAAAACAGACCAGCCAGTTGCGCAGACTGAGGTCGATCATCAACGCGTAGCGATTGAGCTGAACGCGCAGAGTTTAAGCCAGCAGAGAACCTCTCAGAACTCTGGACCGAAATCTGAAGACTGGAAAGAGTACACGGTTAAAAATGGTGATACATTAGCGCAGGTTTTCAGAAGTAATCAGCTCTCTATGGCGGATCTTAGCGCTCTAGTCAAAATAGAAGGCAGTGATAAGCCGCTAAGCCAAATAAAGCAGGGACAGTTGATTCGCTTTAAGCTTAGTGACGAAGGCGAGTTAGATATGCTACAGCTGGAAAAAAGCGGGCGGTCCGTTATGTTTTTCCGTTTATCGGATGGGTCCTTTGGGCGTAACAAGTAAACGCTTCAAATGAAAAGACGCGAATATCGCGTCTTTTTAGTCGGTTTTTCATAGCGATTAGTTTTCATAGTAACCAATCGAATTGAAGCTTATAGCGCTACGGATTCTTTCCGCATATCCACATGAGGGATACCATCTTCAAGATAGCACTCTGAGATAACCTTGAATCCATGACTTGCATAAAACTGGATGAGGTGTTCTTGAGCACCTATATCTATTGTCTGTCCTGGCCATAATGTTTCGCATTGTGCCAAGGCCTTGTCCAATAACTTATGGCCTAAGCCACCGCCTCGCGCGGTCTGCTTTGTCACCACTCGACCAATACTCACATTGTCATACGAGGTGCCTGCGGGCAGTAATCGTGCGCAAGCAACCAGTTCATCACCGTGATAGCCTATTAGATGATAAACGCCTTCCAGTGTGTCCTTACCATCAAGTTCAGGGTAAGGGCAGGTTTGTTCAACAACGAATACATCCACACGCAATTTCATCATTTCATACAGCTGTGTGGTTGTTAGCTGAGCAAAGGGCAAAGTAATCCAAGTGAGCATGTTGTTATCCGTAATGAGAATAGAGTGACTGACTTTACTTTGTTTTGAGCTCATACTCATTAACAAAGGTTAATTAGCACTGGTTTTCCCACCAAATCTGGTGATAATGTGCCCTCTTTCCATCTCACCTGAGGATATCCCCGTGAGCAAACAAACATTCGATCAAGTTGGGCTGAACCCAGCGTTACTCGCCACACTTGATTCCCTGAACTATACCCACATGACGCCAATTCAAGCTTTGAGCTTGCCTGCAATCCTAAAACATCGTGATGTCATCGGGCAGGGTAAAACGGGCTCAGGTAAAACCGCTGCATTTGGTTTAGGGGTTTTATCGAACCTCAACGTCAAACGCTTTCGTGTCCAGTCATTAGTATTGTGTCCAACACGTGAGCTTGCAGACCAAGTAGCGAAGGAAATTCGTACTTTAGGTCGCGGCATTCATAATATTAAAGTGCTTACTCTCTGCGGTGGGATGCCAATGGGGCCACAAATTGGTTCGCTGGAGCATGGTGCGCATATCCTAGTTGGTACACCTGGTCGTATTTTGGATCACCTTGAGAAAGGCCGAATTGATCTTAGCGAACTGAATACCTTGGTGCTAGATGAAGCTGATCGCATGTTGGACATGGGTTTCCAAGACGCATTAGATGCAATCATCGATGCAGCGCCAAAGCAGCGCCAAACTCTACTTTTCAGTGCTACTTTTCCAGAGAAAATTGAGCAAATTGCGCAGCGTATAATGCAGACACCGGAAGTGATTAAGGTGGAATCGACGCATGATACCTCAAGCATTGCGCAGTACTTCTATAAAGTTGAAGGCTCGGAAGCACGTGATGAAGCATTGGCGAATTTGCTGCTGACTCACCAACCAGAGTCCGCGGTGGTTTTTTGTAATACCAAAAAAGAAGTTCAAAGTGTCGCAGATGAGTTGCATCACAAAGGATTCAGCGTTATCGATATCCATGGGGACTTAGAGCAGCGTGAACGCGACCAAGCATTGGTGCAGTTTGCTAACAAGAGTGTGTCTATCCTTGTTGCAACAGACGTTGCGGCGCGTGGTTTGGACGTTGATAATCTTGATGCTGTCTTTAACTTTGAGCTATCGCGCGATCCTGAGGTTCATGTGCACCGTATTGGTCGTACAGGTCGTGCGGGTAGTAAAGGTTTAGCGTTCAGCTTTTTTGGTGAGAAAGACGGTTTACGTGTAGCTCGTATTGAAGAATACCTAGAGATGGACGTGGTACCAGCAACATTGCCTGCCAAATCAAATCAGCAGCCATACCAAGCGAAGATGGTGACGATTAACATTGATGGCGGTAAGAAACAGAAAGTACGACCGGGTGATATTTTAGGTTGTTTGACAGGAAAAAATGGTATTCCAGGCTCTCAAGTCGGAAAGATTCACCTGTTCCCTGTACGCGCTTATGTTGCCGTCGAAAAGTCTGTGGCTAAAAAGGCTCTACAGACCATTAGTAACGGCAAGATGAAAGGGCGCCAATTCCGGGCGCGAATTCTTAAATAGCTCAAATAGCAGAGAAAAAGCTCTTCGTTTGAAGAGCTTTTTTCTTTTTTGAGTTTATTTGAGAGTGTGATCTTTGGTTAAGCGCGCTTTGATTCGGCTCAAACTGATTGGCGTAATGCCGAGGTAGGCCGCAATTTGACTATCGGTAATACGTTGCTTTAAATCTGGGTAATGAGCGCAAAATAATTGATATCGTTCTTCTGGAGAGTAGAGCAACATAAAGCGTTCTTTGTTCTCTTTATTAACCAGTTGGTTTTCGAGTAGCTTTAAGTAAATGGCGTGCTTTTCTGCTCGCCAGTGATGCAACGTTTCAATTGGCAAGCAAAATAGCTGACAAGCGCTCAGCGTTTCCAATAAGTAAGGCGAAGGTTGGTCCTTTATTATGCTCTCAAACCCGATAACCCAGTCCTTCTCCCAATAAAATTCTTTACTGAATTCTTTGCCGTGCTCAGTAAGATAGCTTGCGTGGCATAACCCCTCAATGATGAAGTAAAGGTGTGAGCTAAACTCCCCTTGGTGATCAAGAATGTGGCGTGTAGGCAGTTCGAGCAACTCACCATTTTCAATAAGTTGGTTTGCTTCTGTCTCTAAAAAGCCATGTTTGACTAAGTCTGAAAAAAGATCGCTGTGCATGTGATAACTCAGAAACGGTTTTCTTTATTTTAACGGGTTTTATTGATAACAAAAAAGCGGCTCATGAGAGCCGCTTAGTGTTGCTGTCAAATCAACCTTATTTATTCAGATCGATTTGATAAATTGCGAAACCAATGTCGTCTGTTGACACGCGTTTCATTGGGTATTGTCCTTTCTCTTTGATGAACTGCGCCGCTTTATCGCTAGGGGAGGTTTCGAAACGAATATCTAGCTTGTTATCGGACTTAATCGGTGCGAAAGACCAGTTGTTGTCAGCGCTTGGTGTCACTTCTCCTTTTTCTTCACTCACGCGAGAAATATAAGTGGCGACGACAGAGCGGTTTTCATCTGGTGCGTCAAACGCAATGAAATCTGGGCCTGTACCAGGGAAAGTATTGCTATAAGCACGGTAGTTATTGGTTGCGATGATGAAATCTTGCTTCGGATTGACAGGCTTACCATTGAACGTCAGATTCACAATACGCTGAGAATCTGGATTAATCACTTTACAATCCGCATCGTACTTCGGCGGTTGGGTAACGTCGATTTGGTAGTTAACCCCATCAATAACATCGAAGTTGTACGTACGGAAATTATCCCAATCAATCAAAGATTGCGGTTTAGGATTGTTGATGTCGATGTGGTTGAATTGACCCGCACTGCACTCTAGCCATTCGCGAACTTCTTTACCTTTCACTTTCATCGCAACCAAGGTGTTTGGATATAAGTAAAGATCGGCCGCATTACGGAAGGTGAGCTGACCGGATTCTACTTCTGTAAAGTTATTCGGATCGTTCTTACGACCGCCGACTTTAAATGGTGCTGCCGCACTCAGTACTGGAATGTCAGAAAGGTCTGGGTCGCCTTGAATAAAGCGTTCTACGTAGTCTTTCTGAGCAAGGTTAACGATTTGAATGGTGGGGTCGTCCTGCACTAATGCCAAGAAGCTGTACATGACATCATTTGCTTTGCCGATTGGTTGGTTTACAAATTCACGAGTGCCTTTGTGATCTTCTTCTAACGCTTTCACAATATCTGCATCGGCTTTAGCTAATGACTTCTTATTTACTTTATCGAAGATAGGGCGTGCTTCTGCTTGGCCTTCGACGACTTGCCATCTGCCGTCTTTCTCTTTCAGCATCAAATCCATCACACCTACGTGACTTCCCCAGCGGCCCGGCATCACGGACGTTACACCATTGATGGTCCCTTTATCTATATCAACACCAGGTAGGTTTGCGAAGTCTTTCCCTGGGAAGACGGCGTGAGAGTGGCCAAAAGCAATCGCATCAATACCTTCAACTTCTGTGAGGTAGTAAACAGAGTTTTCAGCGCCTAGTTTGTATGGATCAGTAGAAATGCCCGAGTGTGGAATCGCCACAATCACGTCTGCGCCTTCTTTCTTCATTTGAGGAATCAGTTTCTCTGCTGTTTCCTTAATGTCTTTAGCAAAGACTTTGCCTTCTAAGTTCTTCTTATCCCATACCATAATTTGTGGTGGTACAAAGCCGATGTAACCCACTTTTATTTGATGCGCTTCGCCGTCTGTGTCTTTAAATGTGTGAGTTTTGATGAGGTAAGGCTTGAAGTAATGCTCACCGGTTTGTTTATCAAATACGTTTGCATTGATGTAAGGGAAGTTTGCCCCCTTCAACGTCGTTTGTAGGAAATCTAAGCCATAGTTGAACTCATGATTGCCAATGTTGCCCACATCGTAGTCTAGCTTGTTCATCGCTTTGTAGACTGGGTGCACGTCGCCGGGATTAATCCCCTTTGCTGCCATGTAATCGCCCATTGGGCTGCCCTGAATTAAATCACCGTTATCTACTAGTACCGTGTTTTCTGCCTCGGACTTAGCTTGTTTCACTATTGTCGCAGCGCGACTTAAACCGATTTGCTGTGATGGTTGGTCTTTGTAGTAATCGTAATCCATCACGTTGGTGTGAATGTCGGTGGTTTCGATAATACGAAGCTTGATGGTATCGGCCATTGCTGGGCCAGCAAGCGTTAGCATGCCACTTAAAACTGCGAGGGAAATAGGATGAACTGCCACTTTCATTTGGTGCTCCAATTCAATGATAAGGGGAAATCGTACTGCGTAATGTATCAAATACAGGTGCAACTCGATGATAAAGATACAGAAAACTGTGAACATTAATCAGTTTACTGAACCTTATTCATATTAACCGCCGACTTTTTCACGCTTTTGAATGAGACCAAACAAAAACTTCTTAGCAGATTTTTGAATAAAAAATGAAATTTTAGAATTTCAGGTAATATAAACGCCCCGCCATAATGCTTGCATAACGATATCAATGGACGATGAGCAAGCACATGGCAACGAACGATTCAGTCACTTCTTTCCCTAAACCAAAGCCCCGGTTAGTTTCTGACAACCCAGTCGCTGGTGTTACTCGTTTTGCAAAGCAATCGCTACAGCCTGGTGAAGTCGCCTTAGTAGGTGCAGGACCAGGCGATCCTGAACTTCTGACGGTGAAAGCACTGAACTGCTTGCAGCAAGCTGATGTGGTTTTGTACGACTACTTGGTGTCTGAAGAAATCATGGCATTGATTCCAAGCGATACGATTTTGGTGTGCGTTGGGAAGCGAGCTGGGCATCACAGTGTGCCGCAGGAGAAGACGAATCAGCTTTTGGTGGATTTTGCCAAGCAGGGCTACAAAGTAGTGCGCATTAAAGGTGGGGATCCGTTTGTATTCGGTCGTGGTGGTGAAGAGTTAGAAGTGCTTGCTGATGCCGGCGTTCGTTTTCAAGTTGTCCCTGGCATTACCGCAGCAGCTGGCGCAACCGCTTATGCTGGTATTCCACTGACTCATCGTGATTATGCGCAATCGGCCATCTTTGTGACTGGCCACTTGAAAGAAGAAAGTGATGAGATGGATTGGTCCACGTTGGCGCGTGGGAATCAGACTTTAGTGATCTACATGGGGCTGATGAAATCACACTATATTCAGAATCAACTCATTAAGCATGGTCGTTCAGCGTCGACTCCGATTGCCATTATTGAGCGTGGCACGCAGATTCAACAAAAAGTATTTACGGGAGAACTCTCCCAACTCTCTGATTTATCGAAGGAAGCACAGTCGCCATCTTTGATTGTTGTCGGAGAGGTAGTGCGACTGTCTCAAAAGTTAGACTGGTTTTTGTCTAGTACTGAATTCAACAAAAGTGCTATTGCCAACTCCATATAATTTCAGACCAAAGATTAGAGACGTAATGCGCCTTCAAGCTTAAAAAGGAAATACAAAACATGGACCAACAACGTTTAACTCACCTTAAACAACTCGAAGCGGAGAGTATCCACATCATCCGTGAAGTTGCGGCTGAGTTTGATAACCCAGTCATGATGTATTCGATTGGTAAAGACTCATCAGTGATGCTGCACCTTGCGCGTAAAGCTTTTTACCCAGGTAAGATTCCATTTCCATTGCTGCATGTTGACACCGATTGGAAGTTCCGCGAGATGATTGAATTTCGTGATCGCACCGCGGCCAAATACGGTTTTGAGCTTTTGGTACATAAGAATCCAGAAGGTCTAGCCATGGGCTGTAGCCCGTTTGTTCATGGTTCTTCTAAGCACACTGACATCATGAAGACTCAAGGCTTAAAACAAGCGCTGAACAAGTACGGTTTTGATGCTGCCTTTGGTGGTGCGCGCCGCGACGAAGAGAAATCACGGGCGAAAGAGCGCGTGTATTCATTCCGCGATAAGAACCATACATGGGACCCTAAAAACCAACGTCCTGAGCTATGGAAGACGTACAACGGTCAGGTTAATAAGGGTGAGAGCATTCGTGTATTCCCACTGTCTAACTGGACTGAGCTTGATATCTGGCAATACATCTATTTAGAAAACATCGAGATCGTGCCGCTTTACCTCGCGGACAAACGCCCAGTTGTTGAACGCGATGGCATGCTGATCATGGTGGATGATGATCGTATGGAGCTTCAACCGGGTGAAGTGATTGAAGAGAAGAGCGTGCGCTTCCGTACCCTTGGTTGTTATCCATTGACCGGGGCCATCGAGTCTGAAGCAAACACTTTAACTGGCATTATCGAAGAGATGCTGGTGGCAACGTCGAGTGAGCGCCAAGGCCGAGCGATCGACCACGATCAGTCAGGATCGATGGAGCTTAAGAAACGTCAAGGTTACTTCTAAAGGATCTAAGGAAAGATAATGAACAGTGCAGTTGAAGCTCAATTAGCCGAGCTTGGTATCGAAGGCTATTTAACACAACACCAGTACAAGTCGTTACTTAGATTCTTGACTTGTGGCTCGGTGGATGACGGTAAAAGTACATTAATCGGTCGCTTACTCCATGACTCAAAACAAATTTATGAAGATCAGCTAGCGGCAGTGCATTCAGACAGCCAACGTGTGGGTACCACGGGTGAAAAGCCCGACCTTGCGTTGTTGGTCGATGGCTTACAAGCTGAGCGAGAGCAGGGGATCACGATTGATGTGGCTTACCGCTATTTCTCGACGCAGAAACGTAAATTCATCATTGCAGATACTCCTGGACACGAGCAGTACACACGTAACATGGCTACAGGCGCATCGACATGTGACTTAGCTGTGATTCTGGTTGATGCACGTAAGGGCATTCTCGATCAAACTCGTCGTCACTCTTTCATTTCCAACCTGTTGGGTTTGAAGCACTTTGTTGTGGCGATCAACAAGATGGACTTAGTGGATTACTCCCAAGAGCGCTTTGAAGAGATCCGCGACGAGTATTTGAAGTTCTCTGAGAATCTGACAGGGGATATTGATATTCAAATCATCCCGATCTCAGCGCTTGAAGGGGACAATGTGGTGGATAAAGGCCAAAACCTGACTTGGTTTAAAGGCCCATCATTGCTTGAGCTTCTTGAAACGGTCGATGTGGATCAAGAAAAAGGCGCGGGTGAATTCCGCTTCCCTGTGCAATACGTTAATCGTCCTAACCTCGATTTCCGTGGTTTTGCGGGGACCATTTCTTCTGGTTCGATCAAAGTCGGTGATGCCATTAAAGCATTGCCATCGGGTAAAACGTCAACAGTGGCACGTATTGTGACCTTTGATGGTGATATCGAAGAAGCTCGTGCCGGATTAGCTGTCACTCTGACGCTAAGCGATGAGATCGATATTAGCCGTGGCGATTTGATTGTTCTAGATAATGCTCAAGTGGAAACCACAAACCATTTGCTTGCCGATGTGGTGTGGATGACAGAGCAACCCCTGCAACCGGGTCGTGACTATGACATCAAAATCGCAGGTAAGAAAACCGTAGGTCATGTTGAAGCGATTCGTCATCAATATGACATTAATAATCTCTCGACTCATAGCTCGGCAGAGCTGCCATTGAATGGTATTGGTTTGTGTGAATGGTCTCTTAATGAGTCAGTTGCGCTGGACAATTATCAAGACTGTGCAGATACCGGTGGCTTTATCATTATCGATCGTCTGACAAACGTGACGGTTGGTGCCGGCATGGTTAAAGAGAGCCTCGCCGTGGTTGAGCGCGATTTGACGGACATCTCTGCGTTTGAAGTTGAGCTTAATGCGCTTGTCCGTAAACACTTCCCACACTGGGAAGCAAAAGACGTCAGCCAGTTTCTGAAAAAGTAACTGGCTTACCCAAGTACGATAATTTCAGGCTCTGTCTGCTGTTGTACTTGGGGCGTCGCTACCTAACTGAATTGCGAAATGTCGTTAGGTATTCTCCTAATACCAGAATGCTTCGGTGGAGCCCAAGAAAACCGAGCATTCTGATGTTCTTTTCGCTTGCGCTGATTTTTGTCTGTTTACTCGTTTGTCGGTGTTTCATGGATAAATGAGTCGTTGTTGTGCCCTTTGGGGCTATTTGGTAAGGAAAGGCTATGTGGGAACAAGGGTTTGTGTTAGCGATTTTGCTTGGCATTATCACTTGCTTGCTTGTCACGAAAATTAAGCCTAGTTACGTCTTTGCGGGTGCCGCTTTTATTGCATTCATGGCTGGGATGATGGATTCAGCCACTATCGCATCCAATTTTACCAACTCTTCATTGTTAACCCTGGTTCTATTGATTCTTGCATCCTGTGCTCTAGAAAAAACACTGCTGATCAGTTGGGTGAGCCGAAGTATCTCTGAGGGCCAGTTAGGCAGCGTGATTGCTAAGCTCGGTGTGTCGACCGCCTTGCTTTCTTCATTTACGAATAATACCGCTGTGGTTGTCTCATTGATTGGGGCGATTAAGCGTAATCAGCAGCATGCACCTTCGAAATTACTTATTCCCTTGTCTTACGCCGCCATTTTTGGTGGCACGTTAACTTTGATTGGTACGTCGACTAACTTAATCATCAACAGCTTTGTCGAAGACGCAGGCTTACCGAGCCTGAGCTTTTTTACACCCACGATGATAGGTTTGGCTGTGCTGGTGGGAGGGATGCTGATTCTTATCCCGCTCAGCTACTTGCTACCGAATTATGATGATCAAAACCAAGAAGATTTACCTTACTTTCTTGAGTCTCGCGTTGAGCCAGGCTCACCGTTAGTTGGGCGTACGATCAGCGAGAATAATTTACGTGCGCTGCGCAAACTGTTTCTTGCAGAAGTGGTGCGCGATGGTGTTACTGTTTCTTCTGTGGGACCGGATTTTGTGCTCAATGCAAAAGACCGCCTGTTATTTTGTGGCGATGTTGAGAGCGTCGCGACCCTGCAAGAAATTCCGGGCCTCAAGTTGTTTGGTCAGCAGCACTTAAATGGGCAAAACTTTATCGAAGTTGTGGTGAGCTCGTCGGCGACGTTTTGCTACAAAACCCTCAAAGAGAGCCGATTCCGCGACCGATTCGATGCCGTTGTTGTGGCGATTCGCCGAGGCCACGAACGCCTAGAAGGTGGCTTGGGTAGCATTACCTTAGCGCCAGGGGACACGTTAGTTCTGGTTCCAGGCAAGCGTTTTGAGTCTGAACGCCGAGCTCATCGTAAAGAGTTTGTTTTAGTGCATGACTTGGACTCTAGCGCTCGGCTTGATACTAATAAGTCTTCCATTGTATTACTGGGCTTTGCAGCCGTAATTGGATGCGCTCTATTAGAGTTAGTACCGATTATTAAAGGTCTAGCTGCGTACCTTATCGCGCTTATTGCGTTTGGTATTGTGCAGATTTCAGAACTGCGCCGCCGTTTTCCGATCGATATCGTCGTGATTGTCGGTTCCGCTTTGTCTATTGCTCAACTGATGATCTCTTCTGGATTGTCAGAAAGAATGGGAGTGATGTTTATTGAAGCGTTTAATGGCTGGGGAGTATTTGGTGCCTTGGTGGCGACTTATATCATGACATTGGTACTCACTGAATTGGTGACAAACAATGCCGCGGCTGCGCTTTCTTTTCCTATCGGCTATAGCATGGCGGTGGGTTATGGCGTGGATCCGATGCCATTCATCATGGCGGTTTTGTTCGGCGCGAGTGCGAGCTTTATCTCTCCCTACGGTTACCAAACTAACCTGCTGGTGTACAGCGTAGGAAATTACAAATTGACCGACTACGTGAGAATTGGAGTGCCAATTTCGATTGTGTACTCTGTATTAGTACTTACTTTGATCCCGGTCTTTTTCCCGTTTTAATTCCGATATTTACAAGGATACGTTATGACTGCCGAAACGACGGTAAAAGATGAAAACATTGTTTGGCACCAGCATTCGGTTGATAAACAGTTTCGTGCTGAATTAAAGAAGCAAAAACCTGCCGTATTGTGGTTCACTGGTTTATCTGGAGCGGGTAAATCAACCGTAGCGGGGGCGTTGGAAAATCGCCTTGCAGCATTGGGTTACCACACCTATTTATTGGATGGTGACAATGTACGGCATGGTTTGTGTAGCGATTTAGGTTTTTCTGAACAGGACCGTCGCGAGAACATTCGTCGCATTGGTGAACTGGCGAAGTTGATGGCAGATGCGGGTTTAATTGTTCTGTCGGCGTTTATTTCACCGCATCGTGCAGAGCGGAAGTTAGTACGCGATTTATTGCCAGAAGGCGAGTTTATCGAAGTGTATGTCAATGCATCTCTAGAGGTTTGCGAAGGTCGAGATCCTAAGGGTTTATACCGTAAAGCCCGTGCGGGAGAGATTCCTAATTTCACTGGTATTGATTCGGAATATCAAGCGCCAGAGAACCCTGAAATCGATTTGCCCGCGGGAGAAAAGAGTGTCGATGAGCTGGTGGATTTGTGCTTAATCGATCTTAAACAACGCGGTGTGATCCGATAAAAAAGCATTTAGATCATAGGTGACCTAAAGCTCTTTGAGCAGCTGGAGAAGTATTTGGCTCATAGGTAGTCAAATGCTTCTCAAGCTGGCTAGACGGTATGATGAACCGTACTTTTAGCTTCACTATGGACACTAAATCTATGATTTAACAGTGCAAGCATTTGGTCGTAGTATTCGGCATGTGGTTTGTTACCGAGCAAGGTACAGAGCTCATTACCTGTGGGTGTGAATCGGTAATATAAAAGGCGGACACCTTTGCTGTTTACGTTCAGTGATAAGTTTTTACCTTGGTAGGTGAGGACCAACGGTGTCTCGATACTAATTTCGCCAGATTCAAGTTCGGCACTGTGCAGCAGCCCTAATTCAATTAAGAGCAACAAGCTTGAATACGGCAGTTGAAAACTTCCCATATTTAGGCTGTTAGCGACGTCTCGCTTGCCGAAGCTAAATATGCCTCCTTGCGCTTTGTAACCAATCAGCAGTTTTCTGCTGTGATCCCCTCCAAAACTGCACGCTAAAGAGGCGGCTCTTTGCAGAGTTTGTGCTTCCTTTGGTGACATATCCTTGAGGGTTTTCAACGCTTTCATGGACGTTGAACCCGGATTGGTCACTTCACGCTTCATCACTTGAGCCCATAGCTTTTGCATCGCGCTGTTATGGATGTCTTGAGCCATCTCAAAAAATCGATGCAACCAATCTTGGTCTGGCTCTCCCGCTGTCTCATCTCGGCATGAACTGTGCGCTAATTTTAAAATCTGTTCTAAGTTTTTTTGTCGCTGTTCTTGGCGTCTTTGCTCTCGCAATTGGGCTCTTTCAAACGCAGATTTGGCTGGCGGGCCGGTTTGCAGTAAGGCGTCAAGACCGTGTATTTGGGCAATGGTTTTTACCTTACTAGCACTGTCTTTTATGTAGCCTTGTTTCTTTTCTTGTTGCGTATTTTTTTTTGTGTCTGACTGATGTTCGATGACAACAGGTTGCTTTGTCGGATCTGCCATTCGTTTTCCTACCAAGAACTGCGCGGTTCGCACGTTTAAATTTACACCTTATCTGACCAAGCGACCAGACAGAAGTTCTCAGTTTTTGAACGAATAGGGCTATTCAAAATGATAATGAGTTGTTAAAATTGTTATCGTTATTTTGGAGGGGCTATGAAGTTCTCAGAAGCAGGTAAACTCAAAAAGCACCTGTCGATAGCGTTTCTTTTGGTTATTTATGTGGGCGTGTTAGCGTATTTATCTCGTTATATCGTGTAGCACAAAGCTAAAAAAGGCGCCAGTGTGACGCCTTAGGTGTAGCGAGGCTTATCGACGACTTAAATTACATATCGTCGTAGGCTTCTATTTCTGATCCCTCAATAACGTAAGCCGTTTCTGCCAGTTCGTGGTTTATCGTCTCGGTTTTCAACGTTCCAACCACATATATAACATCCCACAACTCTTGAACAGGCGCGCCTTTCGGAAACTTCACGTAAATGATCTGGTTTGGAGGCGGTGGTGGCACGTGAATACAAGCTCCAAAGTATGGCACTAATAAAAACTCGGTGACGGTATTGGCATCACCTTCAAGTGGGATAACAAACCCTGGAATTTTAACTTGGCTTCCGTTCAGTTCTGGTCGAACATTACCAATCTTGGACTGCTGCGCTGCGCCACCACTGTGATCAGATGCAGGCATGCCTATACTGTCGAACAATTTACGCTCTTTTTCTGGAACAAGGTCAATCCAGTCAAGCTTTAATGGTTCTTCGCTGGCCATAACAGGCGCTGTGAATGCGACGACCAGCAAGCAACTTGCGAGTATTTTTTTCCACATTTTATTAAATCCTTATTGTCATTCCGTCACTCAGTGACTGTCGGTAGGCGCGGAGTGCGGGAATGAAACCAATCACAATACCAGCGCATTGTACGAAACCTAATAGCATCCACTCATAAGTAGATAAGATGCTTAAGGTGAGATGTATTCCATAGTGCTGTTGGATGATCGGCTGCGCGATAGCAAGAATGGCATACAGCCCAGTAACGCCAGTAATAATACCAGCAGCAGTAAGCAAGCTAGCTTCACTAATTAAGAGTGAGAAAACATGACGAGGCCTTGCTCCCATGGCACGCAAAATCGCCATTTCACGGCGGCGTTCCTGTAGGCTAGTTAATAGACTGCTTAACATACCTAACAACCCTGCAATCACGACAAAACCAGATACTGCCATTAGGGCTTGCTCTGCAACCGACATCATTCCCCATAACTCATGCAACGCAACGCCGGGCATAATGGCGCTGAGCGGCTCTTTGGGGTAGGTGTTAATTTGTCTTTGCAGGGCGAAAGTTTGAATACGAGATTTCAAACCAACGAGCATAGCGGTAATTTGTTTGGGCTGAAAGTCTCTGTTTTTGAGATCTTGTGCCTTGGGTGTCGGGCCCAAACGCGCACCACTTTCCCATCCGACGTGAATGGCTTCGATGGCTTCCAATGATACATGGACAGTTTTGTCGACTGGTGTTCCTGTAGGTGCAAGGATACCGACAACTTTAAATGGCAGATTGTCATGACGGCTAAAGCCAACGTCGCTAATGCCGTGGGCAATGATGATTTCGCTACCGATATCATAACCAAGTTGTTTAGCGACATCAGAACCTAGCACGGTTTCAAATAAACCATGGAATTCTCTACCCTTGCTAAATGTTAGTGGTTGCTTACTTCCAAACTTGTAATGCTCAAAGTAACTGTGATTGGTTCCCATAACTCGGAAGCCTTTATGCGAGTCGCCAAGCGAGATTGGAATAGCCCAATCGACTGAACGATGATTGGCAAACTCTTGGTAGCTTTTCCAATCGATGTTGTTGGTCGCATTACCAATACGAAACACAGAATAGAGCAATAGGTTCACTTGCCCAGAGCGTCCACCAATAATGAGGTCAGTGCCTGAAATTGTATTAGCGAAGCTATCCTTGGCTTGAGTTCGGATACGCTCGACGCCCAAGAGGAGTACCACTGAAATCGCAACGGTCATGATGGTTAGAATTGCCGTCGCTTTGCGGTTCATCAAGCTTTTCCAGGCGAGCTTTACAACAGCACTCATGATATGGCTCCTAGGCTAGATACTTGATTAATGTCGGGTAGATTGAGCGTGCGATCGAATAAGGGTTCGAGTGTTGGGTCGTGGCTAACGAATACCAGTGTGGCATTGGCTTGATTCGCTTGCTCCATAAGGAGCTCAATAAATGCTTTGCGATTGTCATAGTCTAAAGCTGAGGTTGGTTCGTCAGCGATCACTAACTCTGGATGTCCTATCAGAGCTCGAGCCGCAGCCACACGTTGTTGTTGACCAATACTCAATTCAGAGACAGGGCGTGTATGAAGCTCGTTTGGCAGGTGCAGTCGTTCTAGTAGGGCCTGAGCCTGTTCATTTAACGTTTGAGATGAGGCACCTAAATGGGCACGGTCACGTCGTATTTTACTGAACTGACATGGCAATAATACGTTTTCAAGTACGTTAAGGTACGGCAATAAATTGAACTGTTGAAAGATGTAGCCAATATGATTGGCGCGAAAGCGGTCTCTCTGACTGGCACTTAAACTAGCAAGGTCAGTATCGAGTACAGATAGAGAGCCTGAAGTTAATGTGTTAATCCCCGTCAACAAAGCGAGCAAGGTCGATTTACCGCAGCCACTTGGACCTTTGATAAACACATGCTCGCCTTGTGTAATGTGTAATTTAGGGATGTGGATGGTTGCGTTGATTGAACCGGGCCAGAAAAATTGGGCATCCTCTAGCTCGACAACATTTGGTGTGGTTTCAGTCATATTAAATCACCAAAGCTTTGGCGTGTAAGTAGGTACTTACACGCCACTCGTGTTATTTGATTACGATTTGGGTGTTATCTTTGCTTAATTTAATTGCTGATTGCATGGTATCAGTGAATATATTGACGCTGATGGACTCTGTAGTTGGGAATTGGTTAAACCAATCGGTTTGGATTTGGCTAAGCTGATTAACTTGTTCGCAATTGAAGCGATATTGCACCGAAAATTCACCGTGACCGCCATGATCGTGCGCCTCATCATGATCGTCATGGTGGTCATGTTTATCATGATGTTCATTATGATCATGGTGTTCGTGTCCTTCATGATCGTGATGTGCATGGTCATCATGGTCGTGCTCACTATGATCATGTTCCTCATGAGTTTCGCTTAGGTTGTGGCTCACGTAAGCTTCTTCAATATTACAATCAGCTTGTGGGTTAATAGCGAACAATGCGTTGCTGTCTTCGAGTGTAGCGACGGCTTGTTTAAGCGCTTGCTCTTGTTGTGCGTTTTCTGGAGCATGTTCGAAACCCACAACATCAGCTCCAGGAGCTGTGATCTCTACTAACAGATCTTTGCCATCTTGGGCGATATTAAACTCGACGTGACCATGCACATGAGCACCATGCTGGCGGTATTCGTTTGCATTCGCTGCTGTCGATAAAGTGAGGCCAATAGCAAGGGCTAAAACGTGTTTTGATGACATTGTATTTTTCCTAATTTTACTGGCATTAACCAAAGGCGGTATTGCTCAGATTCGAGTTTCACTAAGTTATTGTTCCCTGACACACTAGGTGCGGGAATGAACTCAATAATTTTGAGTGTGGAATAGTTTGGAAATTAAGCAAAATAAGGAGGGGCACGAGCAGCGCCAAGAACTTCTTCGCCGTACACGAGATGCAAAAAAACATGATGATGCTGGGCGCGCGTAAAAGTCGGTGTAGAGAGGGTAGGTTGTACCTTTGCTATACCGTGCTGAACACCAGAAAATAATTGGCAATGATGATGGGTATGATGGTCGGGCGTCAGATCGACTTGATGAAGTACAACCGCAAAGTTCCAAGCGATCAGCAACGCAACACTGAAAAATAAAGCAGTGCGATACCAATATCTTAGTGTTTTTTGCTGGTGGTGGTACATCTGAGCTCCTCTTACCGACTGTTATAATATAACACCCATAATGAATAAAAGTTCACTCTTTTGTTGGCTAGCAGAAAAATTTAACTCCACACATACGTGCCGAAAAATATTGGTAATACTCTCTGATGGAAGTGTCGCACTTATAAAGAGCAGAGTTATCACTGCCCATGCTTCTAATCAAATTCATATAGCTCCTTACAGCAAGAGCAAGGAGCCATTCAATGAAGCTAGATGTTCTGTTTAATAAGCTCAATGACTTTTGTTATCTCATCTTGCTCAAGTGCGCCCTCTTTGACGAACAGAATTTTGCCCGTTTTGTCTTGAACAATAATGGCCGAGCTTTCTTCTTTCAGGTCCCAAGTATTAGCAACTACGCCACTTTCATCAAGAACCATGGATGACCAAGGAAACTCTTTTTTGCTGTCTTGAGCTGAAGACTTCACGAAAGAGCCTGTCCCCCAAATTGCATCATCTTGGTTGATGATAGTCGTCGTCTGGTAGCTTTCTTGTGGAAAATTTGCCGCTGTTATTGCCGACATTAAAGGGGCATTCATCTCTTTTGAACTGCTACGGCCTGCGATGGCTTGAATAACACGAACTTTGCCTTGCATATGTTGAGTTGCCCAGGGTTGGTATGCAACGCCTTCGCCTTGTAAAACAATCTCGCCGTAAGCGGCAACATTGACAGGAGGAACGCTTTTTCCTACTGACAAGTTGTGTGCAAAGGTCAAGCTTGGCGTTAAGGCCAGTAGTAGAGGTAGGAGAGTCTTAGTTTTCATATTGTTATATTCCGTACGAGGTTTGGAAGCTTCCAGTATATATCCAGATCTTAGAAATTTGTAGGACCGTTTATAACATTTATTTAACGTATGGAGTGGTGTAATCTTGCGTTATATTTAGAATTTGCTAAAATGAGTTCCGTCGCAAATTGCGCATTAAGATTGCAGAGGAAAAATAAGCAATCCGTGTTTTCTCAAAGGAATTGAGGTGAGTTATGCTACGTGAGTTTGCTGT